>JBPCPU010000252.1:0-32314 GCA_050998795.1 Pyrinomonadaceae bacterium | reverse complement strand
TTTGCAAGAGAAATTCAAGACTACAAACGGCTTCCTCTCCAACCAAAATCGCTACGCATTGATTTATGGTTGGAGTCTCCAGCCGTTGAATCAACAGTTCAAATATACGAGGTTTTCAGGATGAATTTTTTGCCATTTGAGCCAATCAAAGGAAATAAAGAACCGATTCGACAATAAAATAAAAAGGCTTCTCATCTCTGAAAAGCCTTTTTGCTCAATTATATATTGCAAATTATTACATTCCGAATAATCTTGGCGGTGCTTTCTTTTGCAAAAGTTTTCGCAATTTAAGACGCGCTTTATGTAATTGCGATTTCGATGTTCCGACCGAACAGCCCAAAATCCGCGCTACTTCTTCGTGTTCGTAACCTTCGACATCGTGCAGAACAAACACATTACGATAACCGTTTGGAAGTTTCTCAATCGCGTTTTCGATAGCGATTTTGTCAACTACCGGCATTTTACGCGGATTTTGCGTTCCGCTGACGATTTGCACCGGCGTTTCACCTTCTTCGGTAGTTTTTTCAAACTTCACGTTGCGCTTACGGAAGTGCATTAAAACCTGATTGACCGTCAAGCGATGAAGCCACGTCGTAAAGGCGGAATCGCCGCGAAAACTGCCGATTTTGCGATGCAATTGGATAAACACATCCTGCGTCAAATCCTCTGCTTCAGTTGCGTTTTGCAGCATTCGCAAACAAATCGAATAAACTCTCCGATGATGACGATTGTAAATTTCTTCAAACGCCGCCATATTTCCTTTTGCGGAAAGTTTTGTCAGTTCAAAATCTTTTGCTGAACTAATATCAATAGTTTCTCTGTTTTCGATGAAGCCCTTTTTTGCTGTTTTTGCCTCAGTCGTTTCCTGTAAAATTGGATAATCTAAAGTTTCGGTCATTGTTGTCATTTTTTTGATTCCCCCGGTTTGTTATACATCAATTTGTGTGCCACAAATTTTTTTTATACCATCCATAAATCATCTCACGCCAAATAAGCCTTTTTGTTTCACTTTCTTAGACATACTATTATATTCGTCAATCATCCAACTTCAGATTTAAACCAAATCGTGTAGTATTTGACGCAACTGTAGACGGATTTGTTAAACGTATCGAATTGTTACTAATTGCTGCCGGTTTTCAAATAATGCTAATATCATTATTCCAAAATTATTCAAAAAAATTCCCGAACGGAGAAAATACGAAGGTGAAAAAGGCTTTGTTTGTTAGATTTTTAATCTTGATTTGCGCTGTTTTATTGCTCATTGGCGGCGTTTATCCCCAAGATAATACTTTGGTGCAGCCGAAGAGTCAAGAAATTTCGGAGAAAGAAGGAATTCCCGTTTTAATTAAACACTTACCTGATTGGGAAAACGCGCGAAATCGTGCGGCTTTTATTCTAAATAAAGGTGATTTGCAAAATGCTTTAGGTGAACGTCCCGTATTTGATTTGATTGATTTTGCAGGCGGCACGGAAGCCGTAACCGCGCCTTATCCGCAGGGAAAACTTCTCATTATTGAATACACCACGCCGCAGGCTTCGGTTGACGCGGACAATAAAATTAATCAACGACTTGCTGAAATCGGACAAAATCCGCTGATTTTTTATCGTCGTATCGGAAATTACAACGCATTCGTTTTTGACGGAACGGACGAAATGGCGGCAAACGCTTTGCTTGACCGGATAAAATACGAAAAAGATATTCACTGGCTGGGAACTGACCCGTTTGCCTTTAAGCGTGCGGAACGGGCTTTTATTAATGCGACTTCCGACCTTTTTGTTGCCACAACGGTAGCAATTGTCGGCGGACTTGGATTGTCGGTTCTCGCGGGAATTCTTGTCGGATTTGTTTTCTTCTATATAAGAAATCAAAAACGCGCCGGAATGGAAGCCTTCTCCGACGCAGGCGGAATGACGCGGCTAAATCTCGACGGTCTATCGGCGCAAACCTCATCCGATAGATTACTCAAAGATTAAAAGTGAAAAAGTGAAAAAGCAAACATTTCACCGACAAATTTCTTTCTCACTCTTCCCCTTTTTCACTTTTTCACTTTTTCACTTTTTCACTTTTATACGCTTGGACGGCTTGCGCCGCGCCCGTGTGCATAATTTCGGGGCGATGATAACGCCAATGTTTTTCAAATTCCTCATCCGTCATTTCCGCTTTTGTTTGGCGTTCTTTTTCTTTTAAATAATTTTCGCACCATTGGCGCATTTCCGAATTTTGATTCAACGCCGTTCGCGCTCCGTGCATCAAATTGTCGCGTTCCATAATTTGTTCTCCTTGTGATTTGTTTTTTATATTAAAACTTTTTTCGCAAAAATTGCGTAAAAGCAACAACTTAAATTTCTTTTTGGAGTTTCTTCGTGAAAAAAATACTTATAAATTCGCTGCTGATTTTGTCAATTCTAACCAACGTCAGTTTTGCACAAACGGCAAAAAGTTCGCAAGTTAAGCCGCAAAACGCAACAGCGGCAAAAACCGCCACGCCGCAAAGTATTGAAGTCCCGTTTGTCAACAAAGTTTTGCCGAATGGTTTAGAAGTTATTGTTTTGCCCGACCGGAGCGTGCCGATTGTGACGGTAGAACTGGATGTCCGCAATGGCTCTTTTACCGAGCCGCCCGAACTCAACGGCTTGTCGCATCTCTTTGAACATATCTTTTTCAAGCCGAGTAAGGCAAATTTGATTTATCAATGCGAAGGTGCCATCAATTCCGGTCGTATTTCCGACTCCGGCAGACTATTTTGTGCGGAACAATTAAAATTCAAATCACAAATCGGCGATGTCGCGTATCTCAACAATCAAGACCAGCTAAGTATTTACAACGGCTCGACGCAGGAAGAGGTCGTTAATTATTTCTACACGACAACCAGCCCGTATCTTTCGAGCGCAATGCGGCTCATTAACGACGCGGTGCGCTATCCGACGTTTGATGAAGAAGAATTCGCGCAGGAAAAGCAAATTGTTATCGGCGAACTCGACCGTCACGAATCAAATCCCGGTTACTATTTAAATCAGGCGTTGATGAACAAACTTTTTTACAAATATCCGACGCGCAAAACGCCAGCCGGAACGCGCAAAACGGTTGCGTCGGCAACGACCGACCAAATGCGCTTGATTCAATCGCGCTATTATGTGCCGAATAATGCGGCAATTGTTGTTACGGGCGATGTCAATGCTGACGATGTTTTCAAATTGGCGGAACAAATTTTCGGCGGTTGGAAACGGCGCGAAGTTGAACCGTTCAAGGACTTTCCGCTGGTCGAGCATCCGCCGCTCGTGAAAAGTGAAGGCATAATTGTCGAACAGCCGGTGCAAAATGTGCTGATTCAAATCGGCTGGCACGGACCTTCTATCGGCAAAGACGACGCGGCAACATATGCGGCAGACGTTTTTTCTTATATTTTGACGCAGCCGAATTCACGTTTTCAACGTGCGATGGTTGATTCGGGTTTAACATTCGGCGCAGGTGTCGGTTATTATACACAGCGCAACGTCGGACCGATTTCCGTGGTTTTGCAAACAACGCCCGATAAGGCAAAAGCTGCGCTTAAAGCTGTCTACGCCGAAGTAGCGCAATTTGATAAACCCGATTATTTTACCGACGAGGAATTAGAAAGTGCGAAAACGATTCTCGAATCAAGAGATTTGTTTGACCGTGAAAAATTAAGCGATTACGCCCACACTTTAGGTTTTTGGTGGTCTTCGACGGGCATTGATTATTTTCGCGGTTATCCTAAAAATCTCCGCGCCACGTCACGGGCTGACATCAACCGTTACGTAAAAACTTACATTCAAGGCAAACCGCACGTTGGCGTTGCGCTCATTTCGGCAAACGCACAGTCGCAGGCGAATATAACGCCGGAAGATTTGATAGGAAAATAAATATGAAAGTAGTCAGTGGCGCGAAGCGTTGGTTAGTGGTCGGTAAAAATTTGTGTCTTATAAGTTTGCTGATTTTGACTTTTGTCATCAGCGATTTTGCTCAAGCGATTAAACCGAGCATTACCGAACAAGCAAATCTTGTTACGGAATTTGACGTCAACGGCTTAAAAGTTCTCGTCAAACGTCGTCTAAATTCGCCGACGGTTGCCGCCGGACTTTTTATTCGCGGCGGTGCGCGGAACATCGCGGACAAAAACGCCGGTATCGAAAATCTGATGCTCGAAGTCGCCACTGAAGGAAGCAAAAAGTTTCCGCGTGAAACCTTGCGGCGCGAACTCGCCCGCACGGGAAGCGGTATCGGCGCGTCGGTGAGCAATGATTACAGCGTTCTGAGTCTGGCTTCGACGCGCCGGAACTTTGACCGTTCGTGGGAAATTTTTACCGACATCGCACTCAGTCCGGCTTTTGCACCGGAAGACATCGAACAAGCGCGGACGGCAATTGCCAGCGGTTTGCGCGAACAGGAAACCGACAACGATAATTTTTTACAAATTTTGCAAAACCGGGTTATTTATGCTAATCATCCTTACGCCAACAACGTGAACGGAACGCTCGACACTATCAACCGTTTTTCGGCAAAGGATTTGAGCGATTATCATCAAAAAATAATGCAGACGTCAAGACTTCTGCTCGTAATTGTCGGCGATATAGACCCGAAAGACGTGCAAACCCGCGTTGCCGCCACGCTCGGAAAACTGCCGCGCGGCGATTATAAAGAAACACCTTTTCCCGCGCTTGATTTTTCTAAAGCGACATTAGATATTACGCCGCGCACTCTGCCGACCAATTATGTTCAAGGTGTTTTCAATGCGCCGTCGCTCAACAGCCCCGATTATTATGCGATGCGCGTTGCAATAGCAGTTTTGGCGACCCGGATTAATGAGGAAGTCCGCAATAAACGGCAGCTTTCCTACGCGCCGTCTGCAAATCTGGATTCGTATAGCACAAATACGGCGAACATTTATGTAACTGCCGTTGACGCGAATCAAGCCGTAAGCGTAATGCTCAACGAGGTAGATAATCTGAAAACCAGTCGAATTAATGATGATGCGATTGAAGGCATCGCCGGATTTTTCCTGACGCAGTATTACATTGACCAGCAAACCAGTGCCGCGCAAGCCCGCGAACTCGCTAAATATGAGCTAATCGGCGGCGGTTGGCGCAAATCATTTGATTTTTTGGAAAAGGTTCGTCAAGTTAAGCCGGAAGACGTGAAAACGGCGGCGAGTAAATATATGAAGAATATTCGCTTTGTCGTGATAGGCAATCCGTCGGCGATTAACAAAAACATTTTCTTGCAAAACTAAGAGGAAATATAAATAAGCTGAGTTCTTTAACTATAATAAAACTTTCTCAAGATAAGATTTTTTAACGCAAAGACGCAAAGAACGCAAAAAATTTTAAAACAACTTTGCGTCTTAGCATCTTTGCGTCTTTGCGTTAAAATTCTTACTTCCGAGAAAGTCCTATATAAAATTTATTCAAGATTGCAAGCGATGGTATGAGCGGCTTTCAAATCGGTTTCGATTTTAAGCCGCATTTTTTCGTTTGCTTCCGGCAGAATACTAATCACGTTTGCATTGTGTTTTTTGACGCATTTGCCTTTTTTATGTTTTTTTATTTCATCGGAAATCGAATCGGTTTCACCGATACAAATAAGCGCGTGATGTCCTCTTTTGAATTTATCGGTTGTGCGTTTTGAGATAATATAGACAGCCGGAATTGCTTCAAACATCTCATTTAGCGGAAACACCTTAAAATCATATCTGTCTTTTTTTCCTCGAAACACCGCCGAACTTATCGGTTTAACCTTTTTCCTTACCGGCTTTTGCACAACCGACAAATTTTTAGGCTCGGTTTTATTTTCAACAATTTCTATCTTTCTAACCGGAGCAGATATTTTAATTTTCGGGACTTTAATTTTTCTCTCTACAGGAGTTTTGACTTTGTTTTTCTCAGAAGAAATGTTTGATTTAGTCTTTCCAATCTTTGTTTCAACTTTTCCGTTTGAAACTATAGACTTATTCTTTTTCGTTTCCGATTGACCCAAATCAATAAAAGGAAGAAATCGTTCTTTATTCTCAAAGGTTTTGCTTTCCTGTGCCGAAACAACCGGCTTGA
Organism: Pyrinomonadaceae bacterium; assembly: GCA_050998795.1. GTDB lineage: Bacteria > Acidobacteriota > Blastocatellia > Pyrinomonadales > Pyrinomonadaceae. The sequence continues at coordinate 26,248 of JBPCPU010000252.1, read as the reverse complement.
GTTTTTTAGGTTTCGGTTTTAGCGTTTCATCTAAAACAACGGAGTTAGCCTTTTTTATTTTCGATTTAATACTCGAAACAGAAATAATCAGCTTACTATTTTTCGTTTCAGCCTTTATATTTTGAGCAATCTTGACTTGTTTGCTCTTTTCTGCGGCAGATTTAACGGATACTTTAGGATTTTGAATCAGAGATTTAACTGTTTTGGCAGCCTTAACTTTTGCCTCAGTAACAGATATTACAGGCTCAGACTTTTTCGTTCCCGGTTTAACAGTTTGAACGGATTTGTTTGAGGCAGTTTTTTCTATCTTCGGCTTAACAGTTTGAGGTCGAACAACCACCTTATTTTGTTTAGCTGTTTTAGCTGCGTTTAAGACAGACTTTTTTGCAATTGTCCTTACTTTTGCAGTCGCATTTTTATTACTCGGCTCGTGTTTCATATAACACATTGTATTACAAATGAAACACAAAATCAAAAACAAAAAGCTAATTTTGAGCGATAAAAAGAAAGCGTTGTTCGGATGTCGGAATAAGTTTTCGTTCAAATTTTACGCCGCGTTTTTTTAAGTTCTCGCCGAGATTATTTCCGCCGAAAAAAAGCAATTTGCAGCTTTTCGACCACTTGAGAATTTTGGGAAGTTTTTCGGTAAATTTATCTAACGCGCGGCAGATAACAAAATCAACTTCAGGTTTGGCGAGTTCTTCAAACTGCCTGTCGAAAATATCGGCGCGATTCTTTAAGTTATATTTTTTTAATACTTCCTGCAAAAAAATAACTTTTTTTAATTTTGATTCAATCAAAACGCCGCGCAAATCTTCGCGCACAATCAAACACGGAACAGAAGGCAAACCCGCGCCCGCGCCGATGTCGGCAAATTTTGCATTTTCGGGCAAAAATTCTAAAAGCACAAGCGATTCTAAAATGTGTCTGACGGCAAATTCTTCAGACGAACATGGCGCGACGAGATGGAGAATTTCGTTATGCTTTCGGACGAGTTCGTAATAATCGGAAAGTTTGTTGATTTTTTTCGCGCTTAAAAAAATATTGAAATGTTGTTGATTTGCTGTTAGAGCAATGGTGAATTTTTGACGTAAATCATTCATTAAAAATGTTAGTTTGTAAATTTTATAGCTGTAACAGATTCTTAAATTTCTTTCGCATTAGTTCAGTTCTTTTTTCTATAAACTCTTCAAAATTTAGCAAACTTAAATCAATATCTGGAATAAAGTTTTTTTCCAGAAAATCTCGCCGTGATTGTTCGTCAGAGCAATTCTCAACGAGCCATTCTTTGAATTCCTTGTTTGATTTTTCCGTGTTGGGCGTTCTTTCGAGAAGTTGCAGGTTTGCCAAAGAATTGTAATTTTCAAGGTAAAAGTCTAACTTCTCTTCCGAAACTCCTTTTTCAATCAAGTCTTTCTTTTTGAAAAAACTTTGCGGATAAATGTGGTCAATATGAAATCTGTTTCTAAAATCCAAATGCGGATAAAGAACCGAAAGAATCGTAAAGACATACTTGTTGCCGTAATTGTAATCAAGCAAATTTTCTAAATAGTCGTCGTTGACCGAAATATCTTTTGGCTTTCCGTTAAATTCCTGCACTATTTCGGCAAGCGGAAAGTTCACGTGGTTTTGTTGAATAATAGTTCTAATCGGTCGGATAACTGAATCGGGCTGTCCGCTAAAGGCTTGTTTTAGAAGTGAAGCAATTAACCATTTCTTTATTCTTTCTCTGTCTTCTTGATACTGTTTCGATTCGACGAAACTTTGAGGCAAGCCTTTTTTCAAAAGATAATATGCAATCGGAATTAAAGCATTGTTGGAAATAAGTCTTTCTCGGTTGTAATCAAATGATGCAACTAATTCAACAGCCAGTCTGATTGCTGTCTTTATCTTTTGCCAATTCTCTTCGATGATTTTCATATTACGGCGGTTAAAGTTGTTAACCTTAAACGCTACATCGGAGAAATCGCAAAGAACTAAACAAGACTTCAAAACAAAGTCCTTGTTAAAATTAAAGCCGTCTCGAATTTTATTTACTTCATCAACAAATTTAGTGATTTCTTTTCGTGCGTCAGTTTCCCAACGTGCGGATGCAATTGAAAGAAGAAGGTCTGAATAACTCAAAGTTTCACCGCCGCTATTGATACGAACGAAGATGTTCAAAACTTTATCCAATTTGTCGCTTTTTTCGACGTAGTGATTGATGATTTCTTTAATATGAACAACTTCGTAAAGAATTGATAAAACATCGCTGGCAAAACTGTATTTCTCCACCGAAGAATTCGCCAATCTTTCCATCAGATATGGATTTATAGCTCGCAAACCCTCAAAACCTAAAATGTCTTTCACTTTGAACCAATAATTTTCCTCGTCGTTTTTGGCTTTTGCCTCTACATCAGTCAAAAATCGAAAGTCGTATTTCAGTTCAAGTTCACTCTCGGCTTCTACAATTTCGTCGTCGTCATCTTTTGCAGTTTTTTCCCGCAATATATTTAAGTAAAGAAATCTTTGTGGAAAAGCGTTGTCATTATGCCAACGATACCTGTGTTCTTTGTGAGAATATGAACCACAAAGTCCAATATAAAGCGAAGTTAATCTTTGCTGTCCGTCCAAAATGCCGTAGATTTCGCCTTCTCCAAAATCATCCGTTTTCTCGTTATGTTTTTTGTCTCGCTCGTGATAATCCTTGATGAATTCATAAAACGTAAACTCTTCAATTTTGCTTCGGTCGAGTTGCCAAAACAGAAAAGAACTAATCGGGTAATCGCGCATCAATGAATCAAACAATCGCTTGATTTTATCTGGTTTCCAAACCAATTCTCTTTGAATCGAAGGCAAAACGTATTTTCTCAAACGGATGTTTTTGATTGCTTCTTTAACAGTTATAGCGTTGAAGGACATATTTTTTATTTGGGAAGGTTGAATGAAAAAGGCTGAATGTTTTGAAATCCAGCTTTTTATTACAATATCTTAAACTCTTGTGAGTTGTCTATATTTAATCCGATGCGGTTGGTCTGCGTCGTGTCCGAGCCGTCGTTTTTTATCTTCTTCGTATTGCGAAAAATTGCCGTCGAAATAGATGACTTTTGAATCGCCTTCAAACGCCAAAATATGCGTGGCGATTCTGTCCAAAAACCAGCGGTCGTGGCTGATGACGACGGCGCAACCCGCAAAATTTTCTAACGCTTCTTCCAATGCCCGCATTGTGTTCACGTCCAAATCGTTCGTTGGTTCGTCCAGAAGCAAAACATTTGCGCCGGACTTTAACATTTTTGCCAGATGAACGCGGTTGCGCTCGCCGCCGGAAAGCTGTCCGACGCGCTTTTGCTGGTCTGTGCCGGAAAAATTGAACCGCGAAACGTAGGCGCGGGAATTTACTTCGCGTTTGCCAAGCATCACCAAATCGAGTCCGTCGGAAATTTCCTCCCAAATCGTTTTGTCGGCATTCAAAGAATCGCGCGATTGGTCAACATAACCGATTTTCACTGTGTTACCGACTCTGAAATCTCCGTTGTCGGGCGTTTCCTGTTTAGTAATAAGGCGAAAAAGCGTCGTTTTGCCCGCGCCGTTTGCGCCGATTACGCCGACGATTCCGCCGCGCGGCAGAGAAAATTCGAGATTCTCAAACAACAATTTGTCGTCATAACCTTTGGCAACGCTTTTTGCTTCGATAACCAAATCGCCGAGCCGTTCACCGACGGGAATAAAAATCTCCAAATCTTCGGCGCGTTTTTCGCTTTCCTGCGAAACTAAACTTTCATAATCGTTGATTCGCGCTTTCGATTTCGCGTGTCTGCCTTTTGGCGACATCCGAATCCATTCGAGTTCGCGCTCCAGAGTCTTCTGCCGCTTGGCTTCCGTCTTTTCTTCGCCTGCCAGACGGTTTTGCTTTTGTTCGAGCCACGACGAATAATTTCCCTTCCACGGAATGCCTTCGCCTCTGTCAAGTTCCAAAATCCAGCCCGCAACATTGTCGAGAAAATATCTGTCGTGCGTGACGGCAATCACAGTTCCTTCATATTTTTGCAAATGCTGTTCGAGCCAGCCGACGGTTTCCGCGTCTAAATGATTTGTCGGCTCATCTAAAAGCAAAACATCAGGTTTTTGAAGCAGCAAACGGCACAACGCGACACGACGTTTTTCGCCGCCCGAAAGATTTTTAATCGGCGCGTCCGGCGGCGGACAACGCAGCGCGTCCATCGCCATTTCAAGACGCGAATCCAAATCCCAAGCGTCCGTCGCGTCAAGTTTTTCCTGCACTTCGCCTTGTCGTTCAAGCAATTTATCCATCTCGTCGCCCGACATTTCCTCGCCGAATTTCAGATTGATTTCGTCAAATTCCGCTAACAGATTAACCGTTTCCTGCACGGCTTCTTCGACAATTTGGATGACGGTTTTTGATTCGTCGAGTTTCGGTTCCTGCTCTAAATATCCGACACTGTAGCCTTTTGAGAAGACAACTTCGCCGTTAAATTCCTTGTCCGTTCCCGCGATAATCCGCAGAAGCGAAGATTTTCCCGAACCGTTCAGTCCGAGAACGCCGATTTTCGCGCCGTAAAAAAATGATAAATAAATGTCTTTCAGCACAGGTTTTTTATCGTAAAACTTGCTGACCTTGACCATTGAAAAAATGATTTTGTTTGGTTCATTACTCATAAATTTGTTTTGATTTTTGCCCGCGAAAAACACAAAAAACACGAAAAAATCCAAAGACAAGAAGAAAATCATTTTGCTTTATTTTCGTTTGTTTCGTGTATTTCGCGGGCAATATTTTATTTTATTTCTGTTTTCCTAACTGTTATTTTATCAATGCGTCCGCGCTTCACGTGAAAACCGATTCCAGTTTTTTCCGGCGCGATGATTGTCCCGTTTTTGGTTACTTCAACCGACGGTTCGATAATATCTTCGTGCCAATATCTTTTGCTTGCCGAAACGTCGCCCGGAAGCGTGAAACCGGCAAGCGTTGACATTGCGATATTGTGCGCTCTGCCGATTCCAGACTCCAACATTCCGCCGCACCAGACGGGGATTTCATTTGTTCGGCAAACTTCTTCGACCAATTTTGCCTGCGCGTGTCCGCCGACTCGTCCGAGTTTGACATTGATTATTTTACAGGCTTTTAATTCAATCGCTTTTCGCGCGTCTTCCGGCGAATGAATTGATTCGTCGAGGCAAATCGGCGTTTTGATTTCCTTCTGCAATTTCGCGTGGTCAAAAATATCGTCGTGCGCGAGCGGTTGTTCAAACATCATTAAATTAAATTCGTCCATTCGCTTAAACAAATCAATATCGTTCAATGAATAAGCCGAATTTGCATCGCCCATCAAAAGAATATCGCCGAATTTCTCGCGCACTCGCCTGATAACGTCGAAATCCCAATGCGGCGCGATTTTAATTTTAATGCGCTGATAACCGGTGTCTAATTCCGTTTGAATTTTATCGAAAAGCTGTTCGACCGAATCTTGAATGCCAATCGAAACTCCGCACGCGATTTCCCGATTCACGCCGCCCAAATGTTTCCACAAAGGCACGTTTAATTTCTTCGCTTCCAAATCCCAAACCGCCGTTTCAATCGCCGCTTTCGCCATTCGATTGCCGCGCACCTTTTTCATTAAATCCCAAACTTGCGAAGCCGTTTCAATTTCCTGATTCAAAACCATCGGCGACAAAATTTCCTTCAAAACCGACCAACAGCTTTCCGTCCATTCCTCGCAATACGAAGGCGTTTCGCCCGCCGTGCATTCGCCCCAGCCTTCGCCGCCCTCGCCGTCTTCGACACGCGCCAAAATTATTTGCCGTTCGTAAGTCCGCCCGAAACTCGTTTCAAAAAAATGAACAAGCGGCATTTTAACTTCGATAAGTTCGATTGATTTTATTTTCATTAAAAAACTACTGATTTTCAACTTTGACACATTTCCCATAAATCGAATTTGTGCCAATCCAGCCGTTGATTCGTCCTTGATTATTGCCGATTTGAAAGCGTTTGCCGTTTATTGCTTTTATCAAATGCAGATATTCGTTTCCGTTGACTTTGCACAAAACAATGTCGCCTTTTTGCAAACTTTCAAAATCCGTTATCGGTTCAACCGTGCAAAGTTGTCCCGATTCGATTTTGCCTTTCATCGAATGACTGCACGGACGAACGAAACAGTTTCACCGTTTTTAAGTTTTGCAATTTAATAAGATACCCAGCCCGCAAGTGAAATTATTCACCCCAAGAAGGTTTGTTCCAAGGTCTTCCTGATTTATATTCTTTATCAGAAATATCAAATGCTACGGCATATAGTTTTTTCCAATCTTTGGCATATTTTTTCAAAAAATTGTCTTGCGGAATTTTAATTATAATAGGCGCATCATGTTCCCCTAGCTTTATACCTTCATTTCTACCTTCACCAAGCAAATTGAAAACTCTTTCATCATCAGGATATTTAATGCCAACATTACTGATATAAATTGGACGACGACCTCTATTGCTTACAGTTATAGTTCCCCAAGTTTCTTTAACATTTGAACGCATCCCGACATAAAATTTTCCACTGTCCCAATCTAAGTCAACAACAATTTTATATCTATCACGCCGGTAATTTAGAAAACTAACGAATAAACTTAATGATGATATTGCAATTGCAATGATTGAAATAGTTTCAGTAAAATTCATAAATAGCTTGTCAAAACTGCTCTAAAAATCTCATATCATTATTGAATAGTTGGTGAATATTATCGAGCGAACAGATTAAATAACTGAAGCCTGAGCGCAATTCAAAAAGTCATTTTTAGCCGGATAGCCGATAGCTCTTAGCTATCAGCTATCAGCTATTTTTGTAAATTCTAAAAGGTCTGTTCAATAACTCGTCCAAAAGATATAAGTTATTGAAGAAACAGATATTTAATTGCGCTCAGGCTTCAAATAACTGCAAACTCAGTATATTTACGCATTGAAGGTGATTGCAAACCCAACACAATATCATCTTTCGGAACGCCTTTTTCAACTAATTCGTGAGCAATGTCAATATCGGTCGAGTTTCGCTGAATCCAGATTTTTCCGTTTTTTATATCAATATGAATTGAAACGCCGTAAGTCCTTTTTTGATTTTGCCAACCGAGATGCAGAAGTTGGTAATGGTCATTTTTTGTATCAAAAATCACCTGTGTTTCAAATTCGTCGGCTTTGTCTGCGCCGAGCATTTTGGCTTGACTAAGATTTGTTAAAAAATCCTGAATATATTGACGATAATTAGCTACTTTGTCCATTTGACGATTTCCTCCGTTTCGATATTATATGAAACCAATTTTAATTCAAATTTCTCTACCATTTCTAAAATAAATTCGTTTTTGAAGAATGTTTCGTGAACACTGTCAGGAACAGCCAAAAATAAAACTCTTTCAGGTTCTTGTTTATTTAACGCTTCCCGATAGTTCAAAAATTGACCGAACGCCAGATAAAAATCATAAATATTTGATGCGCCGAGAAAACTTTTGATTTCAACCGCGATTTTCTCGCCGTTCTTTTCGGCTGTCAGCAATTTTTCCGCGCCCAAATCAATATACGCGTCAATGTCGCCCAATTTTATCTGAAGCGGGTCAGCCGTAATTGTCCAACCATCTTTGATTAGCGCATTTTTTACTGAATCGTGAAATTTATCTTTTGCGGACATTATCTGAATTGCTCCAAAAATCTCACATCATTCTCGAACATAAGGCGAATATCGTCAGGCAAATATATCAAAGCAAAATCCGATAGCCTTCCTGCTCAAAATGCTCGTCGTTGGTCAAAATTTCATTAATTTTTCTATCGTGCATTGCATTCATCGAAACGCAGTCAGTCAAACTGTAACCTTTATCAAGCCGCGAATTGTAAAGTTCAAAGCCTTGCAAAAATTCCTTGCGCGAACATTCAATAATTAAAATTTCCGACTCTGAAAGTATTGCAGCAATCGCTCTTGCAATTCGCTTCTTAAAGTGTTCACGAAATTCGCTGAAATAATTGAGAACTTCAACCAGAACGAAATCAGTTGTAATTAAGCGAGTTGAAACCAAACTTCCTTCAACAGCAACGGCTTTTCCGTGCAATTGGTCGCTTGGATGAAGAACGGCGACAAAATGACTTGTATCAACAAAAGTTTCTTTCATTTCGTCTTTTTCGCGTGTCCGTAAAGGTAATGGTCAACATTGATTGAGCCATCCGTCGGCAATTCGTCCCACGCTTCTTTCGGAACTTCTTGGATAATGTCTTTTACCATTTCCCAGATTGTTTGATGTTTGGTTTCTTCCGAAACCATTTCGTCTTCCAAAGTTTCGGCGTATTTTAGCAGTTTCTGCTGTTTTTCGGGCGGAAATGTATGGACTTTTTCGATAATTGTTTGTTCAAGATTTGTCATAAAAATACCTCTAATCAATTATTTTACCTAAATTGCTCCAAAAATCTGACATCGTTCTCGAACATTAGACGAATCTCATCAGGCAAATATATCAAAGCAAAATCCGAAAACCTTCCTGCCTGAAATGATTGTCGTTCGTTAGGATTTCACTGATATTTCTTTCCCTCATCACATTCATCGAAATACAATCGGTCAAACTGTATCCTTTATCGAGTCTGGATTTGTAGAAATAAAAACCTTCGGCAAATTGCCCGGAAGAACACGGAATTATTTCGATTTCTTTGTTGACGATGAAATAGTTTATTGATTTTGTAACGTAACCTTTAATATCAAGACGAAACTCGCAAAAGTAATTCAGAACTTCGATTAAAACCAATTCGGTTGTAACTTTTTCGATAATTCCCAGTTCTTTTTCGACTCTCAACGCTTTTTCGTGTAAATGGTCACGCTTGTTGAAAACGGCTGCAAAATCGCTTGTATCAACAAAAATTTGTTTCATTTCGTTTTTTTCCGATGACCGTAAAGATAATGGTCAACATTGATTGAGCCGTCGGTCGGCAATTCATTCCACGCCTCTTCGGGAACTTCTTCGGCGAAACCTTTTACCATTTCCCAGATTGTTTGATGTTCAGTTTCTGCTGCAACTTTTTCATCTTCCAAAACTTCGGCGTATTTTAGCAGTTTCTGCTGTTTTTCGGGCGGAAATGCTTGGACTTTTTCGATAATTGTTTGTTCAAGATTTGTCATAAAAATACCTCTAATCAATTATTTTACCTGAATTGCTCCAAAAATCTGACATCGTTCTCGAACATCAGACGAATATCATCGAGCGAATACATCAACGCGCACATTCTTTCCAAACCGAAACCGAAAGCAAAGCCCGAATAAACCGTCGGGTCAACGCCGCAAGCGCGAAGCACATTCGGATGCACCATTCCCGAACCGCCGAGTTCTATCCAGCCCGAACCTTTGCACGGACGGCAACGCTCATTTTCAAAAACTCCGCTGCCATTGCATTTGAAGCACGAAAAATCGAATTCCGCGCTTGGCTCGGTAAAAGGGAAATATGACGGGCGCAGACGAATGCGCGTTTCTTTGCCAAACAAACGGCGCAGCCATTCGGCAACCGTGCCTTTCAGATGCGCCATCGTGATTCCTTTGTCCACGCATAAACCTTCGATTTGATGAAACATCGGCGTATGCGTTAAATCGGGCGTATCGCGGCGGAAAACTCTGCCGGGCGCGATGATGCGAATCGGAACTCCGCGCCGTTCCATTGCTCGAATCTGCACTGTCGAAGTCTGCGAACGAAGCGCAAAACCGTGTGTCGTGTAGAAAGTGTCTTGCGATTCACGCGCCGGATGACCTTCGGGAATGTTGAGCGCGTCGAAATTATAATAATCGGTTTCGATTTCGCGGTCGTCTTCAATCGCGTAACCCAAAGACACAAAAATGTCTTCAATCTTTTGACGAAGCAGCGTAATCGGATGCAAATGCCCGACCCGCGGACGATTTCCGGGCAATGTAACGTCTAACCTTTCGCGGTCTATTTTCGCAGTTTCGATAAAGTTTTTGAGATTGTTTTCGGCTTCTTCAATCGCGCCGAAAATTTCCTTTTCAACCGTCTGCACAAACTGACCGAATCTACCGCGCTCTTGGGCTTCGACTTGTCCGATAAGTTTTTTCGCGCCTGCAATTTCCGACTTTTTGCCCGTGTGTTTGGTTTTCAATTCGCTCAGTTCGCGGCTTAAATTTTCGGCATCAGCCAAATTCAAACCGTTCACATCAGCGCGAAAACCAACAAAGCGTCCAAATTCCTGATTGAACGCTTCGCGGATTTTTTCGACTTGTTCTTTTTGTTCAATCATCTTTTACTTATCCATTTGCGGACTTCCTTAAACCATTTTACAGAACTGCCGCCCAAGCCTTTTTGTAAAAATTCGGTAACGGTTTTGCTATTGAGAAACGGCAAAGCAACGCTGTTTGAAGTTTCTTGATAAACTCCACCGTAAAGTTTATAGAAAACAACTTTTTCGCCTTTGTAAAGCCAAACTTCCGAAACGCCCAAAGCTGCGTAAATTGGCATTTTATTAAGCGACGGACTTGTTACGTCAACTTCAATTACTAAATCGGGCGGCGGATTTTTACTCAAATCAATTTCCAGAAGTCCGCGAATTTGATTTTCGTTCTGAATGTAAAAAGCCGTATCAGGCTCACAACCTTTTGTTTTTGCACGTTTGCGAAAGGTGGTTGAACCGACATTACGAAAATCAATATCCGATTCGACACAAATTGTTGTTACCAAATCGGAAAGAATCCCAATTGGGATTTCGTGTTTAGCTAATGGCGCTTCAACCTCCAGAAAACCATCATCGTAGGCAAAATGAAGGGCGTTTGAATCTTTGTATTCGTCTAAAATTTGTTCGTAGAATTCCCAACTAATGCCTTGCAAAATCAATTTTTGATTGATTGCCGACATTGCCACTTCTTTTAGTGATAGATTAAGCACACTTTCCATAGCTAAATTTTAGCACAACAAACTTTGCAAAAAAAACAACCACAGATTAACACAAATGAATTTGTGTTAATCTGTGGTCAAATTAATTTCAAAAACTAAGCCGTCGGCTGTGGCTGATTATCAATCGCGTCTTTGACCTGTCCCGCGAGATGCGCGAAGGCTTCGGGTTGTTTGACGGCTAAATCGGCTAAAACTTTTCTGTCGAGTTCAATTTCGGCAAGTTTCAAACCGTGGATAAATTGCGAATATTTCATTCCGTTTAGACGGCAAGCCGCGTTGATGCGGACAATCCACAGTTTGCGAAAATCGCGTTTCTTCAGTTTGCGTCCCGTATAGGCATAATTTAACGCTTTTTCAACCGATTCCTTGGCTGAACGATAAAGTTTCGATTTTGTTCCGTAATAGCCTTTGGCTAAAGCTAATATCTTTTTGCGCCTTTCAGTGCGCTTATTTCCACGTTTTACACGAGGCATAATTTTACACTCCTTTCAGTCGTTCTAAGGATGAGGGGTGAATAAGAAGTAAGCAGTGGCAGTTGGCAGGCGCGTTCTTACTGCTTACTGCCAACTGTTGCTGCCAACTATTTTATTCATCCTTCATCCCTCATCTTTTAATCTCTTCCATATGGCAGCATCGCTTCGACGCGCTTTTGGTCGCCTTCGGAAACCAATGTATCCTTATCTAACTTGCGTTTTCTCTTCGCAGTTTTCTTTGTCAAAATATGACGGGCGTGCGATTTTCCGCGTTTGATCTTGCCTGTGGCAGTAAATCGGAAACGCTTTGCCGCGCCTTTATGTGTTTTTAGTTTTGGCATTTTTTCTCCTTAATTTTTGATTTTGCCTTTTCTCTGTGTTCTCTGTGGCAAATTTATTCTTTCTTTGCAGGCTGCCTGGTCGCCACCTGTTGTTTTTTCGGCACAAAAATAACAAACATTTGATAGCCTTCCATTTTTGGCGTAACTTCGACGTCGGCAATATCAATTAAATCGTCGCGCAGTTTGGCGAGCAGATTTGCGCCGAGTTCGCGGTGCGTCATTTCGCGTCCGCGAAATGCGATGGTGGCGCGAACTTTATCGCCGTCGGCAATCCAACCGCGGGCGCGTTCCATCCGATATTGATAATCGTGGTCGTCCGTTCCGGGACGGAATTTAATTTCCTTGACCTGAACCGTAATCTGTTTTTTCTTGGCTTCCGCCGCCTTTTTCTTTTCTTCGTAAAGAAATTTGCCGTAATCAATAATGCGGCAAACCGGCGGTTTGGCATTCGGCGCAACTTCCACCAAATCCTTGCCTTCCTGACGCGCTCTTTGAACCGCGTCCCGCGAATCCATTACGCCGAGTTGTTCGCCGTCTTCGTCAATCACGCGCACCGACGGAACTCTGATGCGTTCATTTGTGCGGTGTAACGGTCCTCTGAAACGAGGTCCGCGATTTTTGTTGAATCTGCTTGCTATTGCTGCACCTCCATTTTTAAGAGTTGACCGAGTTTGCCGAATTGACCGAGTTGACTGAGTTCTTTGTCTTAACTCGGCAAACTCGGCAAACTCAGTCAACTCGGTCAACTATTCATTCTCCAAAGCGCGTGTTTCCTTTAATTTTCGCGCCATTTCTTTAAATTCTTCCAACGTCATCGCACCGATGTCGCCTTGCTTTCTTTCGCGCACGGCGATTTTGTTTTCTTCCAATTCCTTATCGCCCAAAACGAGCATAAACGGAATTTTCTGCATTTGCGCGTCGCGTATTTTTGCGCCTATTTTATCAGATTTTGTGTTTGCTTCAACACGAAAACCGCTTTCTTTTAATTCATTGGTAATCTTTTCGGCGTAATCGTTGATTCTGTCCGTAATCGGCAGGACGACGATTTGCACAGGAGCAAGCCAAAAAGGAAATGCTCCGGCGAAATGTTCAATCAAAACACCGAAAAATCTTTCGACCGAACCGAATAAAGCTCGATGAACCATAATCGGGCGATGTTTTTGTCCGTCTTCACCGACAAATTCAATTTCAAAGCGTTCGGGCAAATTAAAATCAAATTGCACGGTTGATAATTGCCACAGACGACCGATTGAATCTTCGACTTTAATATCAATTTTCGGACCGTAGAACGCCGCTTCGCCTTCGATTCTTTCATAACTGATTCCGCGTTTATTCAAAGCACTGACCAAAGCATTTTCGGCATTTTCCCAATCCGCGTCAGAACCGAGATAACCTTTATTTTCCGCGCCGCCGCGCACGGAAAGTTCGACTTTGAATTTCTCGAAACCAAAGGTTTTGAATACGTCATAAGCAAAATCAACACACGCGCCGACTTCAACGGTTACTTGGTCGGGTGTGCAGAAAATATGCGCGTCGTCCTGCGTAAATCCGCGCACACGCATCAAGCCGTGCAGCGTTCCCGACAATTCAGCGCGATAAACCGTGCCGAGTTCGGCGTAACGAAGCGGAAGTTCACGATACGAACGCGGGTGCGATTTGTAAATTCCGATATGAAACGGACAATTCATCGGTTTCAGACGAAATTCCGTATCTTCGCCAAACTTTTCGGGCATTCCCATCGGCTCAAAAAGCGAATCGGCGTAATTTTGTTCGTGTCCCGAAGTTTGCCATAATTCGCGCTTGGCAATGTGCGGCGTAAAAACCAAACCATAACCGCGCTTAATTAATTCTTCGCGTAGATAATTTTCCATTTCCGTGCGAATCGCGCCGCCTTTCGGATGCCAGAAAATAAAACCTTGCCCGTATTCGTCCTGAATCGAAAATAAATCCAGTTCTTTGCCCAAACGCCGATGGTCGCGTTTTTCAGCTTCTTCGCGCTGTTTTACCCAAGCGTCGAGTTCTTCCTGAGTCGCAAAAGCAGTTCCGTAAATTCGCTGCATCTGCTCGTTATTCGCGTCGCCTTTCCAATACGCGCCCGAAAGCGCAAGCAATTTGAACGCCTTGATTTTTCCCGTGTGCGGAACGTGCGGACCCAAACAAAAATCAATAAACGGCGAATTATCAATATAATAAATACTTGCCGTGTCGGTAACTTTTTCGTTAACCAATTCTTTTTTAAGCGGTTCGTTGCGCCGTTCAAAAATATCTAAAATTTCGGCTTTGCTGACATTTTCGCGGCGATACGGCAAATTTTGTTTCGCTATCGCCCGCATTCTTTTTTCAATTATGGGCAAATCTTCAATCGTCAATTGGCGCGGTGCAATAATGTCATAATAAAAACCGTAACGCGGGTCTTCCATCAAAGCGGGACCGACACCGAGTTTCGTATCGGGAAATAAATCCAAAACCGCCGCCGCCAATAAATGCGCGGTCGAATGTCGGATAACTTCCAAACCGTCGCGTGTTTCCGGCAGAATCGGTTCGATAGATAAAACTTCGTCGGTTTCTGTCAGTTGTTTATTTAAATCAACTTCTTCACCGTTGACTTTTGCTGCAATCGCTTTTCTCGCCGCGTCGCGGTCAAACGACTTCAAAGCATCCGCCACCGAAACAGGCGCGGAAATGCTTCTTTGATTATCACCGACTTTGATATTTAATTCGCTCATATTCGTTCGTTAATCGTGAATAGTAAATCGTCAATCGAAATTCGTTGTTTCGATTTATTATTTAATTTTAATTGTTGAAGCAAGGTCACTTCAAAATCCTTTCTATTTACGATTGACGAATAATGATTTACGTCAAAAAAGATTTGATTTGATAAAAGCGACTTTGCCTTTGCGTCATAAAAATAACGCAGATTCACACGCCGTTAGAAGCGTGTCGTAGTAGTTCGTGTAACTGCAAAGTTCTTTGTTAGCATCTTATCAAAAAATGAAAATTGGTAGGCACTAGCAGAGTTGAACTGCTGACCCCTACCGTGTCAAGGTAGTGCTCTACCACTGAGCTAAGTGCCTGTCCTACGCGCTCCGCTTAATTAAAAAGCGAATGATAAAGATAGCGAAGTTCACGAAAAAAAGTCAAGTTGAAGCAGTATTCAACTTGACTTTTTATGGTCAATAAACCTTCTAAAATGGAGTTCAGCAATACGGCAGAGATTCAAGAAACGATTTGTCGGCACCTTGTAAATATATGTAATCGTTTTCGATTTTGTTTATTTTCAAAGGTTTATACATATATTCGTAAGCCAGACTCAATCCGACGATTGACGCGATAGATATTAAAATCGCCATTCCGACCGCACCGAAATAACTAAAAAAGAAAACAGCTAAAAACGCAAAAACTCCGCCGCCGAGTAAATAGTTTTTGACGGAATTTCTTTCTTCGAGATGTCGGCTGCAAATCGGCAAATCAACATAAACCGTCTGGCTCAAAACGCTTGCCAAAATAACGTAAATCAACGGACTAATCAACGCGATATAAACCAGCGGGTTGTGCCATCTGAATTTCTGCCTGATGTTGTGACCGTTTCGCAAAGACGTAACACTGTCATTACATTTAACGCATCTGTCAGGCAAAAGACCGTTTTTGTGAACGACCAGATGACTACCGTTTTTCCACGCGCCTTGCGATTGCTGGTTGGAATAAAATTGCGGATGGTTTTGCTGATTGTTTTGCGACCAATCGTAATAACCGTTGCGGTTTGGCGGATGAAAAACGGGAGTTTGGTTAAAAGGCGGTTGAAAGGAAGGCTGCGAAAACTGCGGAAGTTGATATTGATTTTCAAGCGGTTGAGCATCTTGAAACTGCGCTTCTTCATCGTTTGACGAAGGCTGTTTGGCGGCTTGAGGAAAATTTACATTCAAAATCAAAGTGTTACCTTCGCTCGAAAAAACTAAATTTTTCAAACTATTGCGGCAACGCTTACAAACTTCATCAGTTGCGAAATTAACCAGATTACAATTAGGACATTTTATTGACGGCATAAAGTGTTTTGAATTTGCTGTTGGAAAATTTATTTGGATAAATCGTTTTTGATGTGAAACTAAAAACAATTCTTATCTCGGAATCGTTCTATCACTTTGAAATTATATTGATAATAGTAACTTGGTGTCAATAAAAATGTTTTTTGATGCCAAACAATAACAAACAAAAACAGTAAAAGGAGAATTATGTGTGAGAATTTGTTAGAATTATATTTGTTATCCTAAAAGTGTGTGCAATTTTCATTTGATACAAAATTAAATTTTATCGCCCGAAAGCCTGAAACTAATATCTAAATGAAGGTCAAAGAATTGATAAAATTAGTTGAGAAAGACGGCTGGTTTCTCATCAGAACAAAAGGAAGCCATCGCCAATTTCATCATCCGACAAAAAGCGGAACAGTTACAATCGCGGGAAAGGAAAGTATTGATGTTCCAATCGGAACTTTGAACAGCGTTTTGAAACAAGCGGGATGGAAAAAATTAGCGAGGTAAACATTATGCGTTATATGATTGTCATCGAAGAAGGCGAAACGAGTTTCGGCGCGTATGCTCCCGATTTGCCGGGCTGCGTCGCGGTTGCCGAGACCGAAGAAGAGTTAAAACAATTGATTGAGGAAGCGATTGAGTTTCATCTTGAAGATTTACGAGATTCGGGCGTATCAATTCCGAAGCCTTTGTCGAAAAGCGAATATGTCGAAGTTTTAGCGGCGTGATTTGGAGTAATTTATGAAATTAGCGAAAATTTTTATCGTTTTTACTTTTCTTTTGGCTTTTACCGTTTGCGTTTCGGCACAGGATAAAATGCCGAAAATCTTTTGGAAAAATGTTGAAGCAAAATATGAAAACTTTCGTGAAATAAATCCTATTTTGGTTAATCAATCAAATAAGGCGATTTATCTTCCTAAACTTGCTCCGCTTTGGGATGCACATTTGCAAAGATTTAACAACGAAACTCAAAAATGGGAAGAAGGCGCAAGCGGTATGATTTGTGCAACAGTAATTGACCCGGATACACCAATCAAAATTGATCCGAAAAAAGAATGGGAAACTGCTTTGTATTGGCAAATTTCGACCGATGATTACAGTGAACCAAAAGTTTTTAAAACAGAATATCAGGATTCGCGTCCCCTAATTGGGAAATATAGGCTATACATTCAATATGCTTTTGAGCCTTGGACAGGCTCAAAAAGACCGAAACAAACTTTTATGGTCTTTGGAGAATTTGAAATTGTTGAGAAAAAATAGATTTATGCAATTTTCATTTGATACAAAATTAAATTTTATCACCGCAAAGGTCGAAGCGGGCGAGCGTTTGGCAGTTATTTGAAATCTTCTTCGACTTCTTTGATGAGATATTTTAATTCGTCGTCGGTGATGTTTTCCGTATCGGCTTTATCGTAAATTGACAATAGATAAACGGTGTCCGCTTGGAGATAAACGTAAGTGATAATTCTTGCGCCGCCGCTTTTGCCTTTTTTTTTGCTGGCGATTGCCAGACGGATTTTGTAGGCGTTGCCGCCGTGCGGTGTTCCGAGCGCAACTTTTTCTTTTAATTAGTCAATGAGTTTTTGTAAATCTTGCGGGAAAGGTTTATAACGTTTGGCAAGACGTTTCGCCTGTTTTTGAAAGGTTTGACAAACAATGACTTTATTGCTCATCTTCTAATTCTGCAAGGAATTCATCGGCGGAAATTTCGCAGTTTGCATCGTAATTTTCGTTTTGCAAATCCTTTTTGAGTCTAGTCAGCGATTTTTTGAAATTGGTTAAAATGTCTGCTTTATTCACACGCCTTTTAAGCCGCAAAAGCTCGCTCTGCAACTTTTCCCAATGTTCGATTGGCACGATAACTGCGTTCTGGTCTTTAAGATACTGAATGTTTTGCATAATGCTATTTAGCCGAATGTTCAGGAAAATTTGATAGAATTATAACAGAAGATATGCGATTTTCACACGATAAAAATTTAACTTTGATTGCGGAAAAGGTCGAAGCGAGTGAGCGTTTGACCTTTGAAGAAGGAATGTTGTTGTTTCAGACTAACGATTTGAACGCGCTCGGCAAACTGGCTGATTTTGTGCGGCGGAAAAAGCACGGGCGGACGACTTATTTTAACGTCAATCGGCATTTTAATCATACGAACATCTGCGTTGCGGACTGCAAATTCTGCGGTTTTTATAAACGCGCACGGCAGGAAGGCGCATACACGCATTCGATTGACGAAGGCATCGAGATTGCGCGAAACGCCGTGGCGGAAGGCGCGACCGAACTGCATATCGTCGGCGGCTTGAACTCGAAATTGCCGTTTGAGTATTACATTGATTTATTTTCTTCTTTGAAACGTGAATTCCCAAAACTGCATTTGAAGGCTTTGACAATGGTTGAACTCGATTTTATGGCGCGTTTTTACAAAATGGCGGACGAAGAAGTTATCGAACGACTGAAAGCGGCGGGAATGGATTCGTGTCCGGGCGGCGGCGCGGAGATTTTTGCCGAACCGACTCGTTCAAGAATTTGCGACCATAAATGCGACGGTAATCGTTGGCTGGAATTAGCCGGAAAAGTCCATAAAGCCGGTTTGAAAACAAACGCAACGATGCTTTACGGGCATATCGAATCAATCGAAGACCGCGTTGACCATTTTGTAAAATTGCGTGAGCAGCAGGACAAAACCGGCGGCTTTCAATGTTTTATTCCGCTCGCGTTTTATCCGAACGGCACGGCTTTATCGAGTTTGCCGGGACCGGACGCGATTGATAATTTGAAGACAATCGCCGTTTCGCGCCTGATGATTGACAACTTTGACCACATCAAAGCGTATTGGGTAATGCTCGGCCAAGCGACGACGCAAACCGCGCTGCATTTCGGCGCAAACGACGTTGACGGCACAATCACCGACGGCGGCGAACTGACGCACAGCTATTCGGTTGAAGCGGACGGCGAGCAGAAAATGACGAAAACCGAATTGATTACAATGATTGAAAACGCGGGCTTTGAAGCCGTCGAGCGCGATACGGTTTATAATCGTGTGGAACATTAGGCGGCTTAAATGTCGTAACTGAAATTTTATGAGAATAAAACTCTCCATTATATTTTTATTTTGTGTTTGTTTTTCGGCTTTTTCGGAAACCAAATCGCAGACTGTTTTGAAAAATAACAAAATTCCTGGCGATTTAGTCATTACTCTTAAAAGAAACGGACAATTTGAAGATTATAAAATAACCGTCAAAGCAAACGACGATTGGACGCAGGAAATTTATTCGGCACTTTTCGTGCAAACTCAGTCAGGCGACCTTGTGCCTAGCAACAAAAAACCTTATGTAATAAAGACCAGATTAAGCGATGAAAAATTAAAATTGTTGATTTCCGAATTTGAAAGAATTCAATTCTTCAAATTCGGAAAAGATTTTCCGCAGGAAGATTCGGAAACACTTTTTTCTATTTCCGATCAAGCCACGGAAACAATTTCGATTCAGTTAAACGGACAGGAAAAAGAAGTTTCCAATTATTTGGGAAATTCGGGAAAGCGAACCGCTTTGCTTCGTGAACTGGCTGAAAGAATCAGAGGTGTGAGGGTTTGGAATTTTGAAAGCGGCAAAATTCCCGATGATTTAAGCATATCGTATAAGACTGTTTATGGCGGCGGCGCAGGTTGGCGTGATTTGACAATTAAAGCTGACGGTAGAATTTATGAAAAATCTTATTCTAATCTTCCTTCAAATTCTAATTTAGAAAATCTCTTACAATCTCTCGACAAACCGAAAAAATCCGAACTCAAAGACAAACTTTCTAAAGAGCAAATCAAGGAATTAATCTCTGAATTTGAGAAAATCAACTTTTCCGCATTCACTTATAAAGTTTTGAATCATTTGGACGGATGTTCTAACGAAGTTGTTACCAATCACATTACAACAAAACATATTTCCATACATATCAACAATAAAAATATGTATGCTTCTGTCTATGAAAACTGCAATGCAAAAACCGGAACGGATGCGGCAAAGTTTGAATACATATTTGCGAAGATCGGGGAAATGCTGAAAAATGTCAAAATTACAAGGACAAAATAAATCGAAAACAAAAATGAGCGCGATTCCGAAAACGAAATTAACGCCCGAAGAATTTTAGAGGAGAAAAACGATGCAAGCAGTTTTAGAAAATAATTACAGTAAAATTTTTGTTCCCAACCGAGCGCGGGCGATTCGTTTCAAATTCGAGGCTGCAAACAGGCGGATGAAATTTACCGATGATGAATTTTGGGAATTTTGCCGCCAGAATGACGGGATGCGAATCGAGATGACCAAAGAAGGAGACGTGATAGTTATGCCGCCAACAGGCTCGGAAACGGGCGATAGAAACGCTGAAATCACAATGCAGTTGAGGCTTTGGGCAAAAAAGGACAAGCGAGGCAAAAGTTACGATTCTTCGACGGGATTTAAGCTGCCGGACGGCGCGACACTTTCGCCCGATGCTTCGTGGATACAAAAAGAAAGAATCGAGAAATTTACCGCAAAAGAGCGCGAAAAGTTTTTGCTGTTGTGTCCCGACTTTGTTCTCGAACTGCGCTCCGCGTCCGATAGTCTAAAAGATTCCCAGAAGAAAATGGGGGAATATATCGAAAACGGCGCGCGACTCGGCTGGCTGATTGACCCGAAAAATAAAAAGGTTCACGTTTATCGCCCGAACAGAGAAGCGGAAATTTTAGATAATCCGAAAACTGTTTCGGGTGAAGACGTTCTGCAAGATTTTGAACTCGATTTAACGGAGATTTGGTGAAAATTTATGAGCGCGATTCCGAAAACAAAATTAACGCCGGAAGAATATCTCGAATTTGAGCGTAAATCCGAAGAAAGACACGAGTATTTCAATGGTGAAATATTTGTGATGTCGGGCGCAAAGCGTAATCACAATGTCGTTGCCTGGAATATCGGCGGCGAATTATGTCAAAAGTTAAAGGGCAAAAATAGCGAAGCGTATCCGGCGGATATGCGAGTTTTTGTTCCTGAAACCGGACTTTATACTTATCCCGATTTGGTTGTCGTGTGCGGTGAGCCGAAATTCAAAGATAATGTTTTCGACACACTTTTGAATCCGATTTTGATTATCGAAGTGCTTTCCGAATCTACTGAAAGTTATGACAGAGGCAAAAAGTTTCAGCATTACCGGAGCATCGAAAGTTTGCGGGAATACGTTTTAGTGTCGCAGGACGAAGCGCGAATTGAAAAATACGTCAAAAACGGCGACGGCTTTTGGTTTTTGTCGGAAGCAGTCGGATTAGAGGCGGAAATTGAATTTTCTTCAATCGAATGTCGGATTGCGCTCAAGGAAGTTTATGACAAAGTGAATTTTTCCGATGAGTAATCACGTGCGGCAAAATTTAATTCGAATCTTACAAAACGCTTATTCGGGTGAATTGGCGGCGGCTTTTGCGTATCGCGGTCATTGGAAATCGCTGAAAGAAAGCGCGGAAAGGGAAAGAATCAAACAAATCGAAGCCGAAGAATGGATTCACCGCAAAAACGTCTTGCGTTGGCTCGAAAAATTAGGCGCAGAGCCTAATCAGTTTCATGAAAAAGTATTTTGGATAATCGGCAAAACTCTCGGTTTGACTTGTTATATTTCGGGTTGGTTTTTTCCGATGTATTTTGCCGGACGACTCGAAAGTCAAAACGTGCAGGAATATGTTGACGCGGCGGAATTTGCGAAGGAATTGGAAATGCCGGATTGTGTTGAAGAAATGATGGAAATGTCGCGCATTGAAGGCGAACACGAATTGTTTTTCAGCCAAACAGTGGCGAAACATCGCCTTTTGCCGCTGATGCGCAAGTTTTTTCGCTGGAGCTGATTCGATTTTGGATTTTAGATTTTGGATTTTGGATTTCCTGACCTCGAATATTGAACTGTAGACTTTGAACTTCTTTGCGATGTCGAAAAAACGCAGTCATTTGCAAAACAAATCCGAACTTTTCGCCGTGCGCTCATTACTCGGCGCAATCGGTGCATTGCCGCTTAAATCCTCGATGAAAATCGGCAAAAACGCCGGTAAATTTATTGGTGCGCGGTTTGCTAAACTGCATAAAATAGCGCGGCGCAATCTGGATATTGCATTTCCCGATTTGGCTGAAAGTGAAAAGGAAAAAATCGTTCGCGGAACTTTTGAAAGTCTCGGGCGGCATCTCGGATTTGTTTCGCATTTTGAAGATTTTACGCCCGAACGAGTGCGCGAGATTGTCGAAGTCGTCGGCAAAGAACATTTTGACAAAGCCCACGAAAGCGGCAAAGGCATAATTTTTTTTACGGGACATTTCGGCAGTTGGGAAGTTTTTAATCTGCTGCCGCCCGCCTTTGGACACAAGATGAATATCCTTGTTCGCCGCATAGACAACCCGCTGGTGGAAAATTTTGTGGACAAAATGCGGACGCGGCTCGGCTGCGATACTTTGGACAAAAAACAATCGGCGCGGCAGATGTTTCGGGTTTTGGAAAACGGCGAGATTCTCGGAATTCTGGCTGACTTGAATGTGCAGGAAAAGGAAGGCGTGTTTGTGAATTTCTTCGGCGTTCCGGCTTCGACGACGACGAGCATCGCCAAATTAGCTTTGAAAACAAATGCGATAGTTTTGCCTGCTTTTGCCGTTTGGGACGAAGAAAAACAAAAATATGTCGTCCATCTCGAGTCGCCGGTTAATTATGAAAAAAGCGCAAATTCGGAAGAAGATGTAAAAGTTCTGACGCAGAAAATTACGAATGTCGTTGAAAAATATGTCCGCCAATATCCCGAACAATGGCTGTGGATTCACAAGCGTTGGAACACGCGACCAAAAGGCGAAACGGGTCTTTATTAAAATAGACAACGGCAGTTGTAATAATGTCAGTTCTGGAATAAGAAATAATAGCCGCAAAAATGCACAAAAAACACGAAAAGATTGTTTTTAATCTTCGTTTTTGCGTCTTTTGTGCATTTTTGCGGCTATCAATCTTTTCATCAAATTTGAAATCGTTTCAATTCAAAAAACGCTGGCGGGAATGAAACCGATGAACGAGTTCTTCCAAAAAGCCTTCGTAAGTAAAATTCTGCAAATCGTAATCCGGCTTGAGTTTATACATCAGCGGAAGCGCGACGCGCCACGCCATCCATAATCTTTGGCGGTCGGTTAAATCCCACCGACGACGCAGAAATGATTCGACAACTTCGATTTCGCTTTCCGTTACTTCCGAAATGTTCGCTTGAAAATCGGTCTTTTTCTGGACGCGGTGAAATGCCAAATCGCTTATCGGATTGGAAAATGTTTCGGCAAAGGTCGGTGCTTCGTCGGTTCGCTCGCGCACGACGACTGTTCCGGCAAACATATCGCCGATTCGTTGGTCGCGGCTGCTCAAAAAAATCGAAATCAAACCGATTGAATAAACCGGCAAAACAAAACCGGGAACGGCATCGAAAATCCGCAAAAGATTTCTCGCCATCGCTTCCCAAAACGTAATCGGTCTGCCGTCTTCGCGGATAACACGCAGTTTCAAAAGTCGTTTGCCCGGCGTTTGTCCGTTCCACAGCCATTCAAAAATGATAAAATAACCCGCAAAAATCAAGAAAACCGCAATTATCAAAATGGCAATCGTCCATTTCGGCATTTCACTAAAAAGTGCGCTCGCCGACGATGCCGCACCGTAACCGTTAAAATCCGTCAGACTGATGAAAATCCACGCGATGATAAAAATTGAAAGATATTGAATAAAATGGTCAATCGCCACGGCGAGAAAACGGTTTCCAATCGAAGCCAGTGCAAAAGCGAGCGGAACTCTTTCCGGCGTTTCGATGATTAAAGTTTCTTCTGTTTCGATAAATGAATGATTGGTCATTTTCAAAATTGTCCGGTGTAGTTTTCTTTCCGGCTTAATTTATAATCGGGTTTAATAAAGAGCTGCCCATTTTTGAAAGGAAAAATTACGCTAAGGTATTATAATACATAGGGATGGATTTTTATCTATATTAAAACAAAGAAATTCATTACATTTTAGACCAAATGTTATATTATTGGAGTTGTTTGCATTTGCAGATACGGATTATATCTATGCCAGGTATGGAGATTCAAATATGAGTACTTCTTCCGCAAGAATCATTTTTTTATTGTGTATAACTCTTTTCGTTTCAGTTTCAGTTTTTGCCCAAACGCCAACCGCCACGCCGCCGACTGATGACGACGTGGTAAAAATCACCACCAAACTCGTGCAGTTCGACGCGGTTGTGACTGACAAGGGCGGCAATCAGGTCAGGGATTTGAACATCGCCGACTTTGAGATTTTGCAGGACGGCAAGCCGCAGAAAATTACGAATTTTTCGTATATCAATACCGAATCGCCCGCGCAGTCTTCGCCGGTGACGACGATTAAAAACGGGAAAAACGTCGTTTTGCCGCCGCCCGTGCGTGTTCGCCCGGAAAACGGCGGGCGCATCGTTACCTTTATCGTTGACGACGGAAACTGCACGGCATCGCAAATCGGAATGACGGCGGCGCGCGAAGCGTTAAGCAAGTTCGTAACCGAACAAATGCTGCCGAACGATTTGGTTTCGATTTACCGGACGCGCGGCGGGAGCAGTCTGCTTCAACAATACACTTCGGACAAAACTCAACTGATGCGCGTCGCGCGTCAGATTCGCTGGTATCCGCCGCAGGGAAGTTGTGACGGTTATGGCGGCGATATTTTCGCGGCGGCGCGGGTTGATTCGACGGGCAAAACTTCCGGTCAAGGCACTTTTGAAACAGAGGAAAACCGCAAAAACCGAAACCCGAAAAGCCGTCCGACCCGACGCGAATCAACGATTATGGCTATTTGCGGCTCAACGCCAACGTCCCAAAAGGCGACTACGCTTTGCAAATTATCGTTAAGGATTTAACGGCGAACGAAACGACTTCGCAATGGATAGATTTTGAAGTCGGGCAATAAGTCCAAAGTCCAAAGTCTGAAGATTTTTCTTCAGACTTTAAATTTTGGACTTTGGACTTTTTGTTTGTGCCGTTAAACTTGAAACAGAGATTTATCCGACTTTAGACTTTAGACTTTGGACTTTGGACTTAATAGTTGGCACGGCGGGACATATTGACCACGGCAAAACCGCGCTCGTTAAGGCTTTAACGGGGGTTGATGCCGACCGTCTGCCGGAGGAAAAACAGCGCGGCATTACGATTGACATCGGTTTTGCCGAACTTGATGTGGGCGATTTGCACATTGGATTTGTTGACGTTCCGGGACACGAAAAATTCGTCAAAAATATGCTTGCCGGAGCTTCGGGAATTGATTTGGTCGCGCTTGTTATCGCGTCCGACGAAGGCGTGATGCCGCAAACGCGGGAACATTTTGAAATCTGCCGCTTGCTGGAAATCAAAACGGGCTTGATTGTTCTGACCAAAAAAGATTTGGTTGATGAAGAACTGCTCGAACTCGTCAAACTCGACGCTTCCGAACTTGTCGAAAATTCGTTTCTCGGAAACGCTCCCGTAATTGCGGTCAGCGCGAAAACAGGCGAAGGCGTCGAAGAATTAAAAGAAATACTGAAAAATCTTGCCGGACAAATTCCAAACCGAAAAAATGAGAGTGTTGCGCGTCTGCCGATTGACCGTTCGTTTTCAATCAAAGGTTTTGGCGCGGTTGCGACGGGAACTTTAGTTTCAGGCGAAATCGGAGAAGCGCAGGAAATGGAGATTTTGCCGATACGGAAAAAAGTGCGTGTGCGCGGTCTGCAAACACACGGAAAATCAGTCAAATCGGCACACGCCGGACAACGCACGGCGGTTAATCTCGGCGGTATTGATTACGGCGAAATCGAGCGCGGAATGATTTTAACTTTGCCGAATGTTTTGCGCCCGACGCAGATTTTTGATGCGGAAATCGAAGTTTTGAAAGATGCAAAACGCAGTTTGAAATCGCGCCAGAGAGTTCGCGTTCATATCGGCACAATCGAAGCATTAGCGCGTGTTCAGGTTTTGAACGAAGAAGGCGAAATCGGGCAAGGCAAGAAAGATTTTGTCCAACTTCGGCTGGAAATTCCGGTTGTAACGATTCCGAATGAAAGATTTATCCTGCGTTCATATTCGCCGCAAATCACGATTGCGGGCGGCAAAGTTCTGGACACTTTGGCAGGCAAACACCGGCGCAAAGATATTGAAAACGTCCGTAAATATCTCAAAAATTTAATCGAAGCGGAAAATGACAAGGCAAAACAAATAAAACTTTTTCTCGAAACCGCCGCCGAACACGGTTTAACTTTCAGTGATTTACAAGCGCGAACAGGTTGGCGCGATGACGTTTTACAAAAAGCGATGGCGGAAAATGTCGAAAAGAAGACGGTTATCAAAGCTGAAAATTTCTATATTGCGCGAACGCCGTTTGATAATTTAAAAGCAAAAACACTCGCGGAAATTGAAAATCATCACAAACGCGAACCGCTCGAACAAGGAATTTTGCAAGCAACTCTGCGCGAGAAAATCTTCACCCGCTTGCCGC
>JBPCPU010000168.1:0-8202 GCA_050998795.1 Pyrinomonadaceae bacterium | reverse complement strand
ATATTAAGAAAATTCAACCGTCTCCCTTTCTCCCTATCTCCTCTTCTCCCCATCTAAATTCAATCGCGGTGCTGCCTTTCTCGAATATGAGTGCTGACGCGGAAAACGAATATTTCTGCGACGGCTTAGCGGAAGAATTATTAAACGCGCTGGCGAAGATTGAGGATTTGAAAGTGGCGGCGCGGACATCGGCGTTTTCTTTCAAAAATAAAAATGTTGAAGTCGGCGAAATCGGCAAAACATTAAACGTCAATACGGTTTTAGAAGGAAGCGTCAGAAAATCCGGCAACCGATTAAGAATCACGGTTCAATTGGTCAACGCGGCAGACGGTTATCATTTATGGTCTGAGCGTTATGACCGCGAGATGAAAGATATTTTTGATGTGCAAGACAAAATCACTCTGGCAATTGTTGACGCGCTGAAAGTGAAATTGCTCGGCGAAGAAAAAGCCGCCCTTCTCAATCGTTACACCGATAACGCCGAAGCCTACGAGTTATATCTGAAAGGGCTTTATCATAACAATAAACATACTGCCGAAGGCTGGCTGAAGGGCATCGAGTTTTTTGAGCAGGCGATTCAAATCGAGCCGGATTATGCTCCGGCGTATGCCGGTATCGGTATTTGCTGCACCACGCTTTACATTTTCGGCGTATTATCGCCCGGCGAAATCGTTCTCAAATGGAAAGCGGCGATCAGCCGCGCACTCGAGATAGACGACCATTTGGCGGAAGCTCATTTGTCTTCGGCGACGCTTAACTTTTACCACGAATGGAATTGGGCGGAAGCCGAACGCGAATACCTTCGCGCCATCGAGTTGAATCCGAATCTGCCGCGCGCCTTTCGGGGTTACGCCCATTATCTCGGTTTGATGCGGCGGCACGACGAATCAATAACTTATGTCAAGCGCGCCAGAGAGTTTGACCCGCTTTCGGTCATTATGAATAACTCGGTCGGTCTCAGACTTCATCACGCGCGCCGCTCCGACGAGGCGATTGAAGCCTATCGGAAAGCTCTCGAACTGGATAAAAACTCCGCCACCGCGCATAGAGGTCTCGGCGACGCTTTCGCGGCGAAGCGGATGTTCCGCGAAGCCTTCGCCGAATACAGGGAAGCAATCAGATCGCGCGGCGGCAATAACCCGAACATCGAAGCCCTTCTCGGCGCGGCTTACGCGCGAGGCGGCGAGCGCGGCAAAGCGGAAGAAATTCTCCAAAAATTGCAAGCGCAAGGAAATAAGCCCAATCCGCAGGAATTAGCAGTTCTTTACGATGCGCTCGGAATGACAGAGGAAGTGTTCGCGCAGCTTGAAAAATCCTACGCCGAGCGCGACTTGGACTTGCCCTATATCGGCATTGACCCGAATTACGACAATTTGCGCTCAGACCCGCGCTTTCAGGATTTGCTGCGGCGAATGGGATTGCCGCAATAGAGTTATGGATAATCGAATGAAAAATTTTCTTTCTACAGATTTAGACGCGCCGTCGGCAGTTCCTTATTTTCTGTGGGATGAGCCGATGACCGTCGCGGAACTCAAACGACAATTGACTACGGCTTCGGCGGCAGAGCGAGCGCGGCTGCTCGGTAAAATCCTGCGCGAGGCGCGTGATACGGACGTTTGGAAATTCACCACGCCGCAAGAGGTTTGGCAAAATTGGGCTAAACTTTCTCCGCATCTCGGACGGCGGCGCGAGTTTTGGAAGTTTTTGTTTGAATCTTGGCAAGAGGAAGGTTTGCTTGATAGATAAAGCTCTGAACAATTTGCAAAAAGACTTTTTGCGAGAGTTTTTCAAACGCGAAAATCGTTTTTTTCTGTCGGGCGGCGCGGCACTGGTCGGCTTTTATTTCGGACATCGTGAAACGCACGACCTTGATTTGTTCACGCTTGAAAATGAAATCGAGAACGGCTTTCGGCTGGTTAATGAAGTTGCCAAAGAATTAAATGCCAGCGTTGAATCAATCCAAACTTCGCCCGATTTTCGCCGTTTGCTGATTCGACGGGGCACGGAAGCGATTGTCGTTGATTTGGTTCGGGAATATGTTTTTCAAATTTCGCCGGAAAAACCGATAATCAACGGAATCCGAGTTGATTCGCCTGAAGAAATTTTGGCAAATAAACTTTGCGCGTTGCTTTCGCGTTCGGAGATTCGAGATTTGGTTGACGTCCGCGAACTCGAAAAGGCGGGATTCAATCTCGAAAACGCGCTTTCCGCCGCACGGCTAAAAGACACAGGCTTAACCGCCGCGCAACTCGCCTGGGTTTTGAATCAGATTAAGTTTGGCGATGATTTAACTCCGCCGGGAAATATTTCAGCGATTGAACTGCGACATTACTTGAACGATTTGATTGCGAGATTAAAACGGCTGGCTTTTCCTGAATAATTAAATCGCGTTTTCTCGCCGGCGCGTTGTGATTGAAAACGGCGAATACACAGGAAAGCAAGGCGACGGGCAATTTTTGAAACGCAGAACTTGCGTTATATCTAGCCGCGCACAAATAAAAGGAAAACAATATGACAATTTTTTCAGACAAATTTTTCTCCCAAAAACTGGAGCGCACCGAAGCCAGGACGAACGCGGATTTTGTGGAAACGCGGGCAAAACTTTTTCCGACGAGCGGTGCGGAATGGATTGAAGTGGCGGGCGCGTATGTGATGTTTGACGGCATCGAATCGCCCTGCACACAAACATTCGGGCTTGGCGTTTTTGATGAAATTACCGCGACGGAAATGGAAACGATTGAGGCGTTTTTCAAAAAACACGACGCGCCCGTTTTTCACGAAGTTAGCCCGCTGGCGGACGCGGCGATTATCGCGCTGCTGAACGAACGCGGTTATCAGCCGGTTGAATTGACGAGCGTGATGTATCAGCCGATTGACGGCGCGGTCGCAATAAATACACCGACGAATCCGCAGATTGAAACGCGAATAATTACGAAAGACGAGGTAGATGTCTGGGCGCAAACTTCAGCGAACGGTTGGAGTTCGGAGATGGAAGGACTCGCCGATTTTATGTTCGAGTTCGGTCAAATCAGCGCACAATGCGCGGGCGCGTTTCCGTTTCTTGCCGAACTCGACGGCAAACCGATTTCGACCGGAATGTTGTTTATTTACGATGACGTCGCATTTTTGGCGGGCGCAAGCACCGTTCCCGAAGGACGCAAAAAAGGAGCGCAAAACGCTTTACTCGCGGCGCGTCTGCGTTACGCCGCCGGGCAAGGCTGCATAGTTGCGATGATGGGCGCGTCGCCCGGCTCTTCGTCGCAGCGAAACGCTGAGAAAAACGGGTTTCGTATTGCCTACACGCGAACTAAATGGCAGTTAAAAAAATAGCTTTTTATAATCGAGCTGCTTTATTTGCAGCTAAAGAAAATTATGAGTGAAACAATCCAACACCAGGACGGGCGCGTCGAATTGCGCGAAGATGCTTTAGCAGAAATTTCCAAAAGTCCGCTTTACAACGAAGACCTTGCGCCCGTGCCAATCGAAAAGCGCAATTGGACGACGTATAACTACGCCGCGCTGTGGATTTCGATGGCGCATTGCATTCCGACTTATATGCTTGCGTCGGGTTTAATTTCGGCGGGAATGAATTGGTGGCAGGCTCTTATCACGATTCTGCTCGGCAATGTGATTGTGCTTGCACCGATTTTGCTCAACTCGCATCCGGGAACGAAATACGGCATTCCGTTTCCCGTGTTTGCGCGGGCGAGCTACGGGACAATCGGTTCAAACCTTCCGGCGTTGATGCGGGCGATTGTCGCTTGCGGTTGGTTCGGGATTCAGGCTTGGATTGGCGGCGCGGCGTTGCAAACTTTTTTCGCGGCGTTTATTCCGAATTGGCAAACGCTTTTAGGCGGAGCAATCGGCGGACACACGCCGACCGAATGGCTTTCGTTTATGATTTTCTGGGCGATGAACATTTTTATTATTTATCGCGGAATGGATTTGCTCAGGCACGTTGAAAATTGGGCTGCGCCGTTTGTGCTGGTGATGACGGCGGTTCTTCTCGCGTGGATTTTATATCAAGCGGGCGGCGTTGGATTTCTTTTGAACGAACCGGGAAAGTTTCAAACGGCGGGCGAATTTTGGAAGATTTTTATTCCGTCGCTGACGGCGATGATTGGATTTTGGGCGACGCTTTCGCTGAATATGCCTGATTTTACGCGCTTTGGAAAAAGCCAGCGCGAACAAGTTGTCGGTCAAACAGTCGCGCTGCCGACGACAATGGTTATTTTCGCTGCGATGGGAATTTTGATAACTTCGGCGGCGGTCGTCGTTTTTCCGCAGATGAAGCCGGACGAGCTTTGGGATCCGGTGAAATTAGTCGGACAATTTTCGCAGCCGCTCGTTGTGGCGATTTCGATGTTCACGATTGTGATTGCAACTTTGTCGGTCAACATCGCCGCCAACGTCGTTTCGCCCGCCAATGATTTTGCCAACGCATTTCCAAAATGGATTTCTTTTCGCACGGGCGGTTTGATTACGGGAATCGTCGGAATTTTGATGCAGCCTTGGAAATTGCTCGCCGACCCGAGCGGTTATATTTTCTCGTGGCTTTTGGGATATTCGGGCGGTTTGGGTTCGATTGCCGGAGTTTTGATTGCCGATTATTGGATTGTCCGAAACAAGAATTTGAATCTCGGAGATTTATACCGCACAAAAGGAATTTACCGTTACGCGAGCGGCTGGAATTGGCGGGCGGTGGTCGCCACGATTTTGGGTTGCTTTTTCGCGTGGATTGGTCTGCTAATTCCGACTCTCAGATTTTTGTATGATTACGCCTGGTTTGTCGGCTTTGGCGTTTCATTTTTTGTTCATTGGGTTTTGATGAGATGGAAAAATGAAAGAAGAGATTAATTCAAAGTAATTGTTGCTTAACCGACAAGCAAATATGGAGATTATCCAAGTTAAATTACGACTTTTCCGCATTCAACGGTAAAAACTTCTGCATTCTCCCGAAACTGCCCGACAAAACTTTCTTTTGAAGTGGTGACAAAAGTCTGTGTTTTGTCATTCAGGTATTCGAGTAGTTGCCCGATGCGTTTGTAATCGAGTTCCGCGTCAATATCGTCGAGCAAAAAAAGCGGATATTCCCGGTGCTGCTCAAAATAAACTGACAAAGTTGCCAGTTGCAAAATCAATAACGCGCTTCGCTGTTGACCCGACGAGCCGTATTTTCGCAAATCGTGCGCGTCAAACAAAATATCCAAATCGTCGCGGTGCGTTCCAATCAAGGAATATCCGACGCGAAGTTCGGCTTCGACACGGAGTTTCAATCGTTCTTCAAAAAGCGCGGCATAATTTGACAAATCGCCTTTGCCTTCGAGCGATGAAACATAGCGAATCGAAATCTCTTCTTTGTCAAAGAGTTTTTTTTCCAAAACCTTTTGCAATCTTTCGACATAACGCAGTCGCGCACGGTAGATGCGCGTGGCGTGAACAATGAGTTGTTCATTCCAGGGTTCAAGCAATTCGGCTGTCTTTTCAAGTGAAAACCCGCTTGCCTGCGCTGACTGCAAAAGCGAATTTTTCTGCCGAATGACGCGGTTGTAATCGGTCAAAGTCTGCACAAACGGCGGATAAATCGAAACAATTCCGCCATCCAAAAATTTTCTTCTCGCATCAGGCGTTCCGCGCACAATCTCGAGTTCGTCCGAATTAAAATTGACGGCGTGAAGTTGTCCTAAAAATCTTTGAACGGTTTCTTTTTTATTGTTGACGCTTAAACTTTTCGTGCTGCCTTGCAGAGCGACTTGCAGTATGCGGTTGATAGCTTCGCCTTGATGAACCCGTCCGCGCACGAGTGCCAAATCTTCGTCAAATTTTATCGCCTCCTGAAGGTGTGCGGTCTTAAAAGATTTTGTTGTCGCAAGCAAATAAATCGCTTCCAGCCAATTGGTTTTGCCTTGTCCGTTTTCGCCGAAAATAATGTTCAAGCCTTTTCCGCAAGTGATTTTGCCGTTTAAGTTACGAAAATTTTCTGCTTCCAGCGTTTCAAGCAACATACATTTATTTTATCATATAAGCAGCTTTTGAACGGAAAACAAGACTTATATGTTTGCAAGATTATGGAACTGTATTTTATGATTTTTTATAATGATTTATAATTCAGATTTGAAGCGGACATATAAAATAAATCAACTTTTACAAAACGCGAACAATCGAACCGCTTAATAAAGTATTCAAGTTGGACGCGCGAAGACGCGCCGGTAACTTTTCCCGAGGGAATTTGAGGATAAAAAATGTCAGATAATCAAAAAGATTTATTGTCGTTCGTCGCTAAAGGCGTTTATCACGCGAAAATTATTTTTGTCGGCGCATATTTTGTGGACACGACGGAAAACGCGCCCGATTCCTGGGTTTTGATTGATACCGGGCTTCCGCTGTCGGAAGGAAAAGTCCGTCGTGCGGCACAATCGCGTTACGGCAATACAAAACCTTCGGCAATCGTTTTGACGCACGGACATTTCGACCACGCAGGCGCGGCTTATAATCTCGCCGAAGATTGGAACGTGCCGATTTACGCGCATCGCCTTGAAATGCCGTATTTGACGGGAAAATCCGATTATCCGCCGCAAGATTCGACGATGGGCGGCGCAATCGCGCAAATGGCGCGCCTTTTCCCGCACGGCGGATATGATTTCGGCAGTCGCGTTCACCAATTGCCGGAAAATGGCGAACTTGCGGAACTGCCGAACTGGAAACTTCTGCACACGCCGGGACACACCGCCGGACACATTTCGCTATGGCGCGAAAGTGACCGCACACTTCTGGCGGGCGACGCACTGGCGACGGTGAATCTTGATTCGTGGATTTCGCAAATTACGGAAAAGAAAGAGTTTTGTAATCCGCCCGCGCCTTTTACGACTGATTGGCAGGCGGCGCGGCGCTCGGTTGGACTTTTGGCTGAACTCGAACCGAACGTCGTCGGCGCGGGACACGGCAACCCGATAAAAGATGCTGATACGGCGCAAAGATTAAAAGAATTTGCACGAAATTTTCAACCGCCGCCGAAAGGTCGGTATGTGAACAGTCCGGCAATCACCGATGAAAGCGGCGTAGTCGCCCTGCCGCCGCCCGTTACGGATTATGTCAGGATTACTGCCGGTGCAGTTGCCGCCGGAGTCATCGTAACTGCTTTGATTAAACGCGGAAAGCGATAAAATAATTCAAGATTCAAGATTCAAGATTCAAGATTCAAGATTCAAGATTCAAGATTTAAGATTCAAGATTTAAGATTTAAGATTTCAATTTTGAATCTTGAATCTTAAATCTTAAATCTCAAAGTGTTCAAACCATAATTATGAATTCTTCGTTCGATGAGCGAATAATTTGAAAAACATTCGACATTGCCCGCAAAATAATTTATCATTTCAATTATCGAGTGTTTGGTGTGCAAAAAACTTCCCAATAATTTTTTTGCACATAAGTCATACACAATTAAATACTAAAAACAGCAATCATAATTTTCCTACTTTTCGTTGGAGAATTTATTCCTTTAACAATCTGTGTTTAATAGCGTTGAGTTTTGTCAAACCGACGTAAATCTGCAAATTTACTAAGAAAAAATATGCGTTTTTTATCAATTTTATTCTTAACAATTCTTTTGACTTTTCCTACATTTGCCCAATCAAATTATAAAGGAAAACCGCTTGCAGAAAATTTCACGGCAACATCTTTGGACGGCACAACATTCAATCTTGCCGCGCTGAGAGGCAAAGTTGTGATTGTTTCTTTTTGGACGACGAGATGTGCGATTTGTGCTAAGGAAGTTCCGAAACTCAATAAATTAGTTGATTTATATAAAGGCAAAAGTGTCGTTTTTCTCGGTTTAACGACTGATAACGAAGCGAAAGTAAAAAATTATTTAAAGAAGAAACATTTTAATTTCAATCTTCTGCCGAATAGTTTCGGTATTTTATTAAGATATGCCAATAGAGACAGCAGCGGAAATGTGAATATGGGTTATCCAACACATTATCTCATCAATCAAAGAGGCGAAATTGAACTTAAAACCAACGGTTATGATAAAGCGGGAATGCTTGATTCAAATATAAACAGGCTGTTAATGTCTAATTAGAGCGGTTAAAGTTTGAATATACGGGGCGGAAGCCCGCGCGTCAGCAAGGGCTGTCTTTGAATTTAGCCCTCCTTGACAGTCGGGCTTCTGCCTTTGATTTTCATACCTGACACTCAATCCGT
>JBPCPU010000244.1:0-23518 GCA_050998795.1 Pyrinomonadaceae bacterium | reverse complement strand
GATAACCACCAAAAGATGCTTAATCAAACTATGACAGTCTTCAATTGTTTCAGGTAACTCAACTTTCACATTGTTATCAAATTACTAATCGGCTAGAATTCCTTTTTGACCTAATCAGCTACAAAAGAAGATTTTAGCGGCGTTGACTTTCCTGTTGATAGCTTTTACGTTTGCCGTGCCGACGGCAAACGCGAAAGACGATGAATACAACGCAGTTGTCAAACATTTGAAAACAAAATATCAGGCAAAAAAGGTCAAAATTCCTTTTATGTGGCTGGCGCGTTTTGCCGTCAAAGTCGTTCGTCCCGCGGGCGTGAAAAGTTTCAGCGTAACGATGTTTGAAAATCTGAAATTTTCACGCGAAACGCTTGATGAAGAGATGCAGTCGGCGATGAAAAAGTCCTTCGGCACGCATTGGAGTCCGATTCTGCATATACGTTCCCGAACCGGCGAACAGGTTTATATGTATATGCGCGAAGCGGAAAGAAGCGTAAAGATAACGGTCGTCACGATTGACAAAGAGCAAGCCGCCGTCATCCGCGCAACATTTAATCCCGAAAAATTCGCGGAATTTATCAATAACCCGAAAATTTTCGGCATTTCCTTAGACGATAACGACCGACAGTCATCTGACAAAATTTCAGAACCAAAAAAAGATGTTGTGATTACAGAAAAAAAGAGGTGATGAACTGATAGTAATACCGAATTGCGCGGAAAAATGAGGTTAAATTTTGCAGCTATAAATTAGCTAAAAGTTGTTAGCTATTGGCTATTTGTATTGACAAATTAGGTTAGGTGGTCAAATGTATTGTCCGTTATTCGCTATTCGCTGTCAGTTATTCACTAATAAACGAAGAGATTCTTTGAAAAACAGCGAATAGCCAATAGCGAACAGCCAATAGTTATGGCTCTCCAACGTAATTTGTCAATACAGCTATTAGCTAATTTCAGTCAATTTATCTGAATCTTATTTTTATGCAATTTCGTATAAGGCTGTCAAATTGAAACTGTGCTGTTTCCATCGCGTTCTAATACAGAAATAAAAAAGGTTTGTTTAGCTGGGAGCGCGGACATCCTGTCCGCCGTTCGAGGCTTGTCGAGAACGCCTGTCGCGCCGGAGAAGCTCGTTCGAGCCACACACGCACGACGCGCAAAGCCGCGCGTGCGGCGGACAGGATGTCCGCGCTCCCAGCTAACCGCACTTTCCTTTTTTATTTTCGTATAATATACCAATCAAAAATTGGTTTGCGAAAATTTCGTTGCACAAACACGTACAATGGACGGCTAATCTCATTCTGTCGCCGCGCTCAGAAAAATTATCTCGACCGGCAATTTTTGCGCGGCGACGGCGCGGGCGACTTCCAAACCGTCGAGTTTCGGCATATCAATATCCAAAACGGCGACATCGGGCAAAAAATTTTCAATCATCTCAACCGCCGTCTGCCCGTCGGCGGCTTCCGCGATGACGGTTAAATTTGCTTCCGCCTCAATCGTCTGCCGCAAACCGCGCCGCACCAATTGATGGTCGTCGGCGATAATGATACGGATTTCTTGGTTATTTTCTTTCATTTCGTGGTAGTGTCTTGCTCAAGGCAGAAACATTTGAAGCGAACCTGTTCGGATTTGATTAAAATTTTGTTTTTTGCTTTATTTTTTTAGCGCATTTCGCGTATTTCGCGGGCAAAAAATTACTTTTCAAACAGCTTCTAATACTAAAAACGGCAGACTACACAGATTCGATGGAACGAATTTGTGGAAAACAAACTAATCGAAATTTACTTTTACCTGACGTTTTAGCGTTCTTCAATCGGAGCGTATTTCAAATCGCGTTCGCCGATATATTCGGCACGCGGTCGAATCAATTTGTTGTTGCCGTATTGTTCGAGAATATGTCCCGTCCAACCGGAAATACGCGAGATTGCGAAAATCGGCGTATACAGGTCAAGCGGAATTCCCATCAGGTAATATGTCGAAGCCGAATAGAAATCTACGTTCGGAAACATTCCCTTCTTTTCGTGCATTAAGTTTTCAATTTTTTGCGACATCTCAAACCATTTTGTTTCGCCTTTTTTCTCGCCCATTTGTTTTGAAAATTTACGAAGCCACGTCGCTCGCGGGTCTTCGGTTTTATAAACGGCGTGTCCGATGCCCATTATTTTGCGCTTTTCTTCGAGAGATTTATCAAGCCACGCTTCGACATTATCAATCGAACCGATTTCGAGCAAAGTTTTCATCACGGCTGTATTCGCGCCGCCGTGCAGCGGTCCCGCAAGTGCCGCGATTCCGGCTGTTACCGCACCGTAAATATCCGCCAGAGTTCCGGCGACGACGCGCGTCGTAAAGGTCGAAGCGTTGAGTTCGTGGTCGGCGTGGAGAATCAGGCAAATATCGAACATTCGCGCTTCGTCGGCTTCCGGTTTTGCGCCGCGCAGCATATAAAGAAAGTTTTCCGCAATGCTCAAACTCTTGTCCGGCGCAACCATATCTTTACCGTTGC
This sequence comes from Pyrinomonadaceae bacterium, assembly GCA_050998795.1. Taxonomy (GTDB): domain Bacteria; phylum Acidobacteriota; class Blastocatellia; order Pyrinomonadales; family Pyrinomonadaceae. Next base: position 21,021 of record JBPCPU010000244.1, on the reverse strand, counting down.
GGATTCTGTCCCACGCGGCAACAATTGTCGGCAACTGCGCGGTTAATTTGATTGCCGCTTTCATCGCGTTTTCGCGGTCTGTGCCGTGTCCGTCCTGATCGTAGAAATCCAAAGCCGAAACCGCCGTGCGAAGAACATCCATCGGGTCTGCTTCCTTTGGAAAATGCTTCATAAACTCGATGACTTCGGCGGGCGCATCATAGTTTGCCTGAAATTGTGATTTTAGGTCTTTGAGTTCGTCTTTCTTCGGCAGACGTGCGTTCCAAAGCAGGAAAACGGTTTCTTCAAATGTCGAGTTTTCCGCTAAATCGTGAATGTTATAGCCTTGATAAATCAAAATTCCTTCTTCGCCGTTGACATCGCCGATTTTACTTTGTGCGGCGACGACACCGCGAAGTCCGGCAGTCGCGGCGGTTGATTCTGTTGCTGTACTCATTTGTCTTTTTCCTTATAGATATTGAATTTATTGTCTTGATTTGAATTTAGCAAATACGCGCAAAAATGAAAAGCGGCGGCTTTATTTTAAAATTTTAAAAAGCGGCGGCACGTTCAATCCGACGGCGGGCAGCACCTCAATCAGCTTGACGGGCGCAACCGCTAATTTCACCTTCCACGTCGGCACTAGCGGCGGAACTGATAACGGCTACACGCCGGTCGCATTGGCAAACATCAGTGCGGTTTCAGCCGGAGACGGTTTGACTGTGCGGGCGGTTGATACGGTTTCGCCCGCGTCAATCTCAACACCGAAAATAACGCGCTATTGGGAGTTGACCGAAACGAGAAGTCTGACCGCCGATTTGACATTTACCTATCTGGATGCGGACGACAATTCGATTACCGACCCGACCGCGTTGCGGGTCTTTCGCAACGCCGTTAATGTCTGCTCGTCGGATTGCGTCACGGAAGGCGCGTTCACCGGAACAGTCACGGGAATAACCGAGTTTTCGCCGTGGACGATTGCCCAACAAGCCCCGACTGCCGCTTCGGTAACAGTCGGCGGGCGCGTTTTAACGATTGCCGGAAGAGGCATTGCCAATGCGCGAATCTCGATGACCGATGTCAACGGCGAAATTCGCCTGGCGCGAACAAATCCGTTTGGATATTACCGCTTCGCTAATGTTTCGCCGGGCGCAACTTACGTTTTCTCGGCAGCGCACAAGCGGTTTGAGTTCGCGCCGCAGGTCATAATCGTAACGCAGGAATTGGCTGATTTTGATTTTGTCGCATCGCCGCCTGTGGAGCGTGAGGAAACACAACCGTAAAGGCAGACGTTTTGTTATTGATAATTTTGGCTGGATGATAAACGGTGAAATGATCGTCTATTATTCAGCCATTTAATTTGATTTTTTGTCCGATTTCCGCTCTCAGTAAATCTTTTGCCGAATCTTGAAACGCGACGATTTCTAAAAAGCCCGCGCTTCCCAAAATCATCAACAATTCACCTCTTTCGGCTTCGGCAAAGAAACTTTGTAATTTGTTTATTATTTTTCCGTTTATTTTGAGCGTAAAGTTTTCGGGCAAATCCGTTTGTTTGAGATTTGTGATGAGATTGCCAAAATGGTCTATGTGAATAATATTCGCTTCAATTTCTCGTTCGGAGATTTCTCGCGGTCCGGCGGTTTTTATATGAATAAAATCTTTAATTTCCGCGCCGAATTCGTTTGGGTTGATACCTTTCGATAAATGCGCGGCGACGCGGGCAAAGACATCGCGTCCGTGAAATGTTCGGCTAACCTCAGCGGCGAAGAACTTTTGATTGGTGAGTTCAAACAGGCGAAATTTTTTTTCTTCGTCAAACACAAAACTCAATAAACCATTGTCGGGCGCAATGAAACAACAATCTTCGGTTTCAACTAAAATCGCCTTTCGTTTTGAGCCGACTCCAGGGTCGACTACCGCGACGAAAATTGTTTTGAAGGGAAAATCTTTATAGCAGGCGCGAAGTGTGAAACTTGCGGAAAGAACGTCTTGCGGCGGTATTTCGTGTGTGATGTCAATAATGTTTGTCCTTTCATTGATTGATAAAATCGCGCCTTTCATCGCGCCGACAAAATAATCTTTCGTGCCGAAATCCGTTAATAAAGCAATAATCGGGTTCATTGAGTTTGTTGAGTTTGTTGAGTTTATTGAGTTTATTGAGTGTAAGTTTTTCTCAATAAACTCAATAAACCCTGAAACTCTAAAAACTCTTAAAAAAATATCCGCGAAATTCAGCAAAGCCAAAAAGGAGAACAAAAACCCTGCTGAATCTCGCAGATTACAATGACGCAAAACCGGCAAATTTCGCGCCGAAGTTGTGTTCAATTACGAATTACGAATTAACAATTACGAATTACAGATTAAATCAATCATCTAACATTCGTAATTCGTAATTTGAAATTCGTAATTGATTACCTGATTCGTGTGTCGTAAGCTGATTTGATGCGGAGTTGCTGATTTTTATTAAGCTGAATATGTTTTCCGCGTTCGACGACAACTGCGCCGACTCCGAAAGCCGCGCCGACTCCGGCACCGACTGCTGCGCCGACCGGACCACCGGCAATTGCGCCGATAACCAAGCCTGTTCCGGTCGTCGCGCCGATTTTGATGCTGTCGCTTTTAATCGAACTTCTGCCTTCGACTGTGCCTTCCACGTCAACGCGCTTGACGTTATCGCCTTTTGTCGGCAAAACCTCGGTTAAAATCGCGTTGAAATTGCTCCACCGATTGTCTGTCAAAACAATGCGGTCAAACGACAGAAGAACTTCCGAACGGCGTTTGATTCTGCCGGGTTTCTGAATTTTGGAAACTCTGCCTTCAATGGTTGCGCCGCTAATTTCATACGGCGAAATGACACGCGCCGTAAATTTATCACCTTCGCGGCTTTGTTCCGTGTTGATGTTGTCAAGCAACTCAACAATCAATTCGGTGTCCGTCGCTATAGTAACCGTGGTTTCATCATTTATCCGATATGTAAGTCTATCCGTTTTGGCTGTGATAATCGGCGGTTGTTTGATTGGGTCTATTGTGGTTGTCGTATCTATGGCTGGCGTATCTATGGTTGGCGTATTTTCGACAACTTTTTCTTCGACATTATTGTTTGCTGCCGTTTCAGCTACGGTTGTTTCCGGAGCTTTTTCCGCAACGGTCGTTGTGGTAGTTGTTTCAACAGTCGTTTTTGTCGCCGCAATGCCGCGTTTTATTAAATCGGACGGAATAGCTGCATCAAACGAGCGTTTTTCAAATCCGGTATCATATCCGGTTTCAAAACCTTGCCGATAGCCGTCGCGGTAGTCTTCGAGCGAACCGTAATCTTTATTAAAAGCACGGTCGGCTTTAGTATATTCGCTGTGTTTATCGTAGCTTTTGGCGGCGTTGTCAATCGTATCGCGGTAGCCGGACATATAGCCGTCCGAATAACCGGTTCGATAACCGCGCTGCAGAGCGATATTTGTATCTTGGGCGGAAACACTTTGGATGGCTAAACTCAGGAAAGAAACGGAAACGAGGGAAAGACTCAAAAAAGCAGCTAAAAAACTTCTGGTTAATTTCATTATTATCTCCTTATCAAAAATCAAGAAATGATTTGTCCGCTATGATTTATACACTACAAGTTCATAAATTACAAGAAGAATTTTTCAGATAATTTTTTGCGGGGCGCAACCATTTGAAAGAAAAGAACTTTTTGTTATTCTCGAGGTAACAAATTTCCAATTTCTGACATCTATTTGAAAGGAGATTTGGAATAATTGATTGAGAATTCCATCAGGCAGATGTTTTGATTGGAAGCAAGTTTGTCCGCCAATGATGCCAAACGCATCCCAAAATAAAATTTATTGTTTTGATTTAATAAAGTTATTCGGAGATAAAATATGAAAGTATTGTTTTTTGCCTTAGTTTTTGCGGTGTCGGTGGTTATAACTACCGCTCAAACGCGAAAAGTTTTTCCATATAATTATATGGTAAATGATTTGCCGAACGGGTTGCGCGTCGTGATTGTGCCGACGGATTATCCGAACCTCGTTTCGCTTTATACGGTTGTGCAAGCCGGTTCGCGCAACGAAGTCGAAGAAAACAAAAGCGGTTACGCGCACTTTTTCGAGCATTTGATGTTTCGCGGAAGCGCGAATTATCCGGCGGGACGCTTTGACGAAATTATGAAAAAAGCGGGCGCGTCGAGCAATGCTTATACTTCCGACGACCGCACGGTTTATCACGAAACCTTCGCCAAAGAAGACTTGGACGAAATTTTGGGTTTGGAAGCCGACCGATTTAAAAATCTGAAGTTTTCGGTCGAGCAATTTAAAACCGAAGCGGGCGCGGTGCTTGGCGAATACAATAAAAATTCGGCGAATCCGCTTTTTAAAATGTATGAAGTTCTGCGCGAAACGGCTTTTAATAATCACACATACAGCCACACGACGATGGGTTATTTAAAGGACATCAAAGATTATCCAAACCAATATGAATACGCTTTGCAGTTTTTCAAACGCTTTTATCGTCCCGAAAATGCGACGATTGTCGTCGTCGGCGACGTCAAATCGGACGAAGTTTTGGCAAAGGTGAAAAAGTATTACGGCGATTGGAAAGGTGAAGACTTTAAACAGCAAATTCCCGTCGAACCGCTCCAAAAAGAAGCACGAAAAGCGCATATTGATTGGGATTCGCCGACTCTGCCGTATGTCGGCGTCGCTTATCGTGCGCCCGCTTTTTCCGAAACCGAAAAAGATGCGGCGGCACTCGATTTGTTAAGCGCGATTGCCTTTGGCGAAAATTCCGATATTTATCAAAAACTCGTTTTAGCCGAGCAAAAAGCGGTTTTCGTGTCGCCTGATTTTGATAATCACCTTGACCCCGAACTTTTTACCGTTTTCGCACAGGTAAAAGATGTGAAAGATTTAAATTATGTGAAAGACGAAATTATCAAAACATACAAAAAACACACGCAGGAAAAAATTCCGCAAAAGCAGTTGAATGAAACCCGTTCGCGGCTTCGTTACGGTTTTTCGCTGGCGATGAACAGCAATAATGCGATTGCCGGAACATTGGCGCGATTTATTGCACTGCGGCGTTCGCCCGAAACGATTGACAAAGTTTTCGCGCTCTATGATTCGATTACGCCCGAAGACATTCGCGCGATGGCGGAAAAATACTTTAACGACAACAGCCAAACGGTGATTACTTTGGCAACGAAAAAGGAGAAGTAAAAATGAATCTCGAAACTATTATTCAAGAAAAAGTTCACGCTTTGCCGCCTGTCAAGCAAGCGAAAGTGCTTGCTTTTGTCGAGGATTTGGAAAGCGAAGAAATTAAATCAAACGGCAGTGAAAAGCCGGCTAAAACCGAAGAAGAAAAACGACAAGGACGACTCGCGTTGATTGGCATTGCTCGCGGACGAAAAGATTTATCGCAAAGCGTTGACGAAATACTTGCGGAAGGCGCGAACAAACGCGAAGGTTGGAGTTTGCCGTGAACGAAAAATCGCTTTTTGACACGGGCTTTTTATTAGCGGTTCTCAATGTGGAAGACGAACTTCACGAATCCTGTGTCGTTATCTACGAAAAAGAAAATCGCGCCATTTTGCCCGAAGTTGTTATACCGGAATTGGCTTATATGGTGATGCGCGATCTTGGTTACGAGGCGTTAGTGAAATTTTTGCGTTCCGTCGTAGATGGCGACTTTATACTTGCCCGGACGGAATTACAAGATTTAAAACGCGCCGCCGAAGTTTTGGAAAAATACGCCGACAGCCGCGCTGATTTTGTTGATTGTGTCATCGTCGCAATTGCCGAAAGATTCAATATCAAAAGAATTTTGACCGTTGACCGCCGTCACTTTAATATATTTCGTCCAAAACATTGCGACGCTTTTGAGATTGTTCCCTGAGAGAGAAATTATGAACAGAAACTTTATTAAACTAAAATTTTTATTTATTTCGCTCGTCGTTTTTGGTTTGTCAATGACGGCAATTGCCCAAAAGCGCACGAAAACACCTGTAAAATCTATGAATGAACATATGGCAGCCGTTTTTCAGCCGGGCAAATCGCCGCTTGTTTCATTTCGCATCCAATTTTCGACGGGTGCGGTTGACGACCCGAACGGCAAAGAAGGTTTGGCGAATCTGACTGCCGCGATGCTTGCTCAAGGCGGAAGTAAAAAGTTGACTTACGATGAAATTATCGCACAGTTTTATCCGCTGGCGACGGGTTTCGGCTATCAGGTTGACAAGGAAATGACAACTTTTGTCGGGTCAACTCACGCCGATAACCTCGATAAATACTATGATTTGATTAGCCAAATGCTGCTCGACCCCGGATTTCGTGAAGACGATTTCAAACGAATCAAACAGGACGCGATAAATTCCCTGAAAGTCGGACTTCGGCAGAGCAATGACGAGGAACTCGGCAAAGAGCGGCTTTATAACATCATTTATAAAGGTCATCCGTATGAGCATTACACGCTTGGAACGATCGGCAGTTTGGAAAAAATGACTTTGCCGGACGTGAAGGATTTTTACAAGCAAAATTATACGCAAGCCAACCTTGTTCTCGGTCTTTCGGGCGGTTTCGATACAAAATTTTCAAAGAAAATTACCGCCGATTTTGCCAAATTGCCGAAAGGCGCGAAAACAACGCGAAAAATATCTGCGCCGACTTTAACCGACGGAATGAAGATTGACATTGTGCAGCGCGAAACACGTGCGACGGCAATCTCGCTCGGTTTTCCGATTAATGTCAATCGCGCCGACAAAGATTATGCCGCGCTTGCGCTGGTTGCTTCGTATTTTGGGCAACACCGTTCATCGAACAGCTACCTTTACGGACAATTGCGCGAGAAACGCGGTTTGAATTACGGCGATTATGCTTATATCGAATATTTTCCGCGCGGAATGTTTCAATTCGAGCCTGACCCGAATCTGGCGCGGCAGCAGCAGATTTTTCAAATTTGGATTCGTCCCGTCGAGCCGCAAAACGCCAACTTTACGCTTCGCGCCGCGCTTTACGAATACGACAAACTCGTGAAAAACGGACTCGACCAGCAGACGTTTGCAGAAACGCGCGATTTTTTGTCAAAATACGTCAATATCCTGACGCAGACGAAAGACGCGGAACTAGGTTACGCGCTCGACAGTAAGTTTTACGGCACTCCTAATTTCAACGAATATATGAAAACGGCTTTGTCAAAACTGACTTTGGCGGACGTTAATCAGGCGATAAAAACGCATCTCGCGTCAAACAAAATGCGCGTCGTGATGATTACTAAAGACGCAGAAAATTTGCGCGATGAAATCGTGAACAATAAACCCGCGACAATCTCTTACGCCGCGCCGAAGCCGCAGGAAATTACCGACGAAGATAAGATAATTTTCACTTATCCGATTCCGGTCAAAGCGGCGGATGTTACGGTTACACCGATTGATAAAGTGTTTGAATAAACCGCATTTATTTAACCTGAGTTCGAGATAAAAAAGTGTGGAGAGTTTTTTTGCGGCAGTTATCCGTTATTCGCTCTCAGCTATTCGCTGTTTGACAGTAATCCTTTGGTAAATAGCGAACCGCTTCGCTTGTGTGTCAGCCGTCAATTCTCTTGTCTATCCATCAGGTTTAGTAAAAGTTTCAGAGATTATACTTCAGCAATTTATTTGAGAAAAGTTTTTCTGATATTAAAATTTTTGACGTTTAATAAAGATTAACTGCCTGACTGCCACGCTTTTATCGCTTCAACCGGATGAATCAGCATTATGATGTTGATTAAAAGGCTGTCGTGTATCCAAAGAATCAAAACGATTTCAATCAAAATAAACAAAGTTAAGGAACGCCAAAAGCCGAGTTTGCGGGCGATGATGAAGCCGGCGGCACAGCTTAAAATGTCGCCGAACGAATTTATAATAGAATCGCCGAAGTAATCGAGCGCGAGCGTGGCGGTGCGGTAGCGTTCGATTATCGAGTTGGTGTTTTCGAGAATTTCCCACGCGCTTTCAACAAAAACGGCGCAAAAAAGTAACCATTTGAGCGATAAATGGCGGCGGAAAATTAAGGTTAAAAACCAAAAATAGAGAAATCCGTGAAGAATGTGCGTAAAGCTATACGGGTCAAAAAGGTGTTGTGAATTGTGTTTACCCCAAGCGTCGCTCGACCATAGATAAAGCGGTGAATCGAATTTGCACCACCAGATTCTGTCTTGATTGTAAAGCTGAAAAACAGCTAAAGCGACAACCGCGAGCGTCAGAATCCAAGGCAGGTAATCGCGCCACGAATCGAAGGCGAAAAGACGGTAATGGTTGTCGGGTTTATTCATTGTTTTCAACCGATTCGAGTTCGGCGGTTTCGGTGTAATCACCGCTTTTTTCGCCCTTGTATTCGCCTGTTTGCTGTAACAGTTTGCCGATTAAACCCGTCCAGCCGGTTTGATGGCTTGCGCCTAAACCGCAGCCTTTGTCGCCGTGAAAGTATTCGTAAAAAAGAATGTGGTCGCGCCAATGCTCGTCGGTTTGAAACTTTTCCGAGTTACCGTAGACGGCGCGGTTGCCTTCGCTGTCTTTGAGAAAAATGTTGGAAAGACGTTTGGATAATTCCTGCGAAACTTCCCAGAGCGTCATCATTTTTTCCGAGCCGGTCGGAAACTCGACTTTGAAATCTTCGCCGAGATAAAAATCAAATTTTTGCAGAGCTTCGATTAGGAGATAATTAACAGGAAACCAAATCGGACCGCGCCAGTTTGAATTGCCGCCGAAAAGTCCGCTGCGCGATTCGCCGGGTTCGTATTCGACAACGTGCTTTTTGCCGTCGAAATCAAGCGTATACGGATTTGCTTTGTGGTAACGCGAAAGAGCGCGGATGCCGTAATCGGACAAAAATTCGGTTTCCGAGAGCATTATGCGGAGAATGCGACGCAAGCGGTCGGGATTGACTATCGCCAAAAGTCTTCTTTTGTGTTCGCCGGTTGATTCCAGGCAGGCGATGTCGTCTATCAAATCGGGGCGGTTTTTTATAAACCAATCGGTGCGTTTTTTGAATTCGGGTAAATCGTCGAGCCATTCTCCTTCGAGCGTTTCAACCGCGAAAAGCGGAATTAAACCGACCATCGAGCGCAGGCGAAGCGAGATATTTCTTTCATTCGGCAAATGCAGAACGTCGTAATAAAAACCGTCGCGCTCGCTCCAAAGTTCAGTGTTTTCGTTGCCGACGTTGTTCATCGCGTCGGAAATATAGACGAAATGCTCGAAAAATTTGCTTGCCACGTCTTCATAAACCTTGTCTTCTTTGGCAAGTTCGAGCGCGATTGCCAGCATATTGAGGCAAAACATCGCCATCCAGCTCGTGCCGTCGGATTGTTCGAGATGTCCGCCGAGCGGCAGTTTCATATTTCGGTCGAAAACGCCGATGTTGTCGAGTCCTAAAAAACCGCCTTCAAAAACATTGTTGCCTTCTTCGTCTTTACGGTTGACCCACCAGGTAAAATTTAAAAGCAATTTATGAAAAACTTTTTCGAGAAAATCGCGGTCAGCCGCGCCGCGCCGTTTGGCTTCGATTTGATAAACGCGCAGCGCAGCCCAGGCGTGAACCGGCGGATTAACGTCGGAAAACGCCCATTCGTAAGCAGGAATTTGTCCGTTCGGGTGCATATACCATTCACGAAGAAGCAAAATAAGTTGATTTTTGGCAAACTCCGAATCAACAATCGCCAGCGTGATGCAGTGAAACGCCAAATCCCAGGACGCATACCACGGATATTCCCATTTGTCGGGCATCGAAATTACGTCGTCGTTATACAGATGCGCCCATTCGCAGTTGCGTCCGGTTTGACGACCTTGCGGCGGTATTGGAAATGCCGGATCGCCTTCGAGCCAGTTTTTGACGACGTAATGATAAAACTGCTTTGACCAGAGCATTCCGGCGAGCGATTGACGCATGACGTTTTTTGCATCAGCAGTTAAATCGTCGGGAATAATTTCGGCGTAAAATTCGTCTGCTTCTTTAATTCTTTGTTGGAAAATTTCTTCGCAATCGGCGATAAATTCATCGTGGCTGTTTATCTGCTGACTGCTAACTGCTGACTGCTGACTGCTTAACCGCAGATAAATCGTTTCGCACGACTGCGGCGAGATATTAAAATCGTAATGCGCGGCGGCTTTTGTTCCCGTTTGGTCAGGATTGACGGCTTCTTGTTTGTTTTCGACGACAAAATCGTTAATGCCGTCTTTCACATACGACGACTTATTTTCGCCATTATAAATTTTCTCGTAATTCGTGTTGTTTTCCGTAAAAAGCAATTGCGACGAACCTTCGCACATCAACAGGTAATCGTCGTTTTTTTCTTCGTTGAGATGAATCAGCGAAAGATTTTCCGGTGCAATTTTCACCTTTTCCATTTTCGGTTTGTTCGCTTTTTCATACCACGACCAGCGGTTGCGAAACCAAATCGTCGGCAGAATATGAAGCGGCGCGGATTGTCTGCCGCGATTTGTCGCCGTGATTTTGATGCAAATATCGTCAGTGTCCGCCTTGGCGTATTCGACTAAAATATCGAAATACTTGTCGTCGTCAAAAACGCCCGTGTCCATTAGTTCGTATTCTGAACCGGATTTATCGCGCCTGGCATTTTCTTCGTGGAGTTTGTCGTAGGGAAATTCGCCCTGCGGATACTTATAGAGAAATTTCATATAAGAATGCGTCGGCGTATTGTCGAGATAAAAATAGTATTCCTTGACATCTTCGCCGTGACTTCCCTCGTTGCCGCCGAGTCCGAAAAGTCTTTCTTTTAAGAATTTATCCTTGCCGTTCCACAAAGAAACGGCGAAGCAAATTCTCTGTTTCCGGTCGCAAATTCCCGCGATGCCGTCTTCATTCCAGCGAAACGCTTTTGACCGCGCCTGTTCAAACGGAAAATAATTCCACGCCGAACCGTCCGCGCTGTAATCTTCGCGCACCGTTCCCCAGGCGCGTTCGCTTAAATAACAGCCCCAGAGTTTCCAATCTTTTTCTTTTGTTCGTGCTTCTTCCAGCCTTTTTTCTTCTGCTTTCAATGTTTTACCTCAACCGTTTTTCGCTTAAAGAATGTCATATTTTTCGGCTTTGCGTCTAGTTTGTCAGACAGATAACATAAAAATATAGACTTAAAGCAGATTTTTTGATAAATTCAGAGTTTAGAAAAGTTTAATTGCAAAACCTTCGTTAAAATTTTGGTAAAGTGTTGCTGAAATAAAGTTTCTATTAACAGTATTCTTTTTTAATTGCGGGATGAAAAAAGATTCGTTTTCGACCAAACTTTATAGAACGTCGGAGAATGCTTCTCTGTCTGAGGCACGGACGGGAGTTCGTTCGCGCCGAATGATTCAGATTTCCGAAGAATATCTGGTAAAAATTTTAGCGGAAGTTCGGAAAAAATTAACCGAAGGTTTATCGGGCGCGGCGGAAAAACTCATTTCCAACACGCTGGAAAATTACGCGCACACTCCCGATAATCGAGCTAAACTTTATCAACTTCTTTCCTACACTTTTGAAACTCAAGGTCAGTATAAGGAAAGTTTAAAAGCCATTGAAAAATATGACGATGAAGAACTGCTCGACGAACTCGATTTGGAACATCGTCTTCTGGTCATTACGCAGGTGGCGATTTCTCTTAATCATAATAACGAACATCCGAAGGCTGTCGCACTGCTCAATTACGCGCTGGAAGAAGCTGAAGCGGGAAATCTCAAACAATTTTTCGGCGAAATCTACATTGCGCTGGCGCGTGTTTATCGCAAACTCAACGAATGTCCGATTGCCCGCGACCACGCCGAAAAAGCTCTGAATTGTTACCGCGTCGAAGGCGATTGGCACGGAATGGCGAACGCTTATCATATGATTGCCATGACTTTTCATCAGGAAGGCAACAGCGAAAAGGCAATCGAGTATTTCGAGCTGGCAATCAAAATTATCGGCGAACGCTCCGCTCCGTATCTTTTAGGCAAAATTTACTCGGATATGTCGGGCGCGTTTTGGTTTTTGCGCCGCGGGCAGGATGGAATCGCGTGTCTTGAAAAATCAATTAAATTTTTTGAAAAGACCGAACATAAAATTCAATCAATTGCCGCTTACAATAATTTGGGCTTGAATTTGGTCTTGCTCGGCGATTGGAACAAAGGCGAAAATGCCTATCAACGCGCACTGGAACTGGCAATCGAGGCAAATCATATTCACGTTGCCGGAATTCTCGACTCGTTAGGCGAGTTAAAAATTTTGCGCGGAGAATTGGAAGAAGCGCAGGAATTACTTGAACGAAGCATCGTTTTAGCCGAAGAAGGCAAAAAAGAATGGTATGTCATTCAATCGCTGAGAAACTTGTCGCGCACTTTGCTGTTGCAGGGAAAACTCGCCGAAGCAAAAGAAAAAGCGCGGGAAACGATTGCACTTTGTCAAAAAATCGGTGAACGCCAGGTTGCCAATATGGCGAGCCTTGTTTTAGCGGAAGTTCATTTGAAGGAAGGCGATTTTGACGAATGCGAGCGTGTGTTGCAGGCGATTGAAGACACCGACCCGAAATCGGATTTTTTTGTGCTTGGCAATATCCAGCGGATTCGCGGTTTGCTGGCTTTGGAATATGGCGACGAAGAATTAGCCGTTCATCATTTCAGTCGCGGTTTAACGATTTTTGAATCGGCGGAAGACCTTTATCATAAAGCTCTGCTGCATTACTTAATCGGCAGAACCATTGCCAAAAATCAACCGCAAAAGGCTGTCAAACATTTAGTTTCCGCCGGTGAAATTTTCCGCAAACTCGGCGTTGAGTCGTTTCGTTCGGAAATCGAAGAAGCGATTGAAAAACTTAAAAAACTTGAAAAAGTTGGAAAAGTTGAAAGAGCCGAACGCGGCGAAAAAAGTCAGACTTCCGTCAGTTCTCAGCTTTTGATGCTCAGATTGGCGGAAGCGACAGCTTCACGCGAATTGATTTTCCGCGAACTCGTCGCCATTCTGCAGCAGGAAAGCAAGGCGCAAAAAATTGTCATTGCCGAAATCAACGACGAAAAAACATTTTACCCGTTTATCACGCACGGTTACGCGCCCGGCGAGAGTATCGAACTCGCTGCCAAACTTCAGGAAGCGCATTTCAAAAGCGAGTTGGATAAATTCGGCAAAGCAAAAAACGTGCAGATTTTTCAGCTTCGCGCGCCGAGTTCAAAGCCCGCGTTTCTGCTGATTTCGCCGCGTTCCGATGCGGTTTTGGAAAACGGCGGTTCGATTCAGCCGCTTCTGCGCGTCGTCGAACTCGGAATGGATGTTTGCGCTCTGCGTGATAAAGACAAGTATCAATACGACGACCAGGAAATTAGTCCATTCACTTCAAATAGTTTAATGCCCGGATTTATTCATTCTTCACCGGCGATGACTGCGCTTGTCGAAGAGGTCTACAAAATTCGTTCTTCGGATGTAACGGTTTTAGTTACGGGCGAATCGGGAACGGGTAAAGAACTCGTTTCGCGGGCGATTCATACCGTTTCCAGCCGCAAAGACAAAATTTTTATTCCCTTTAACTGCACCGCCGTGCCGAAGGAATTAGCCGAAGGACATCTTTTCGGCTACCGCAAAGGCGCGTTCACGGGCGCGGTAACGGATTCGCCGGGAATGATTCGGGCGGCTGACGGCGGCACACTTTTTCTCGATGAAGTCGGCGATTTGCCGATTGACGTGCAGCCGAAATTGCTGCGATTTTTGCAGGAAGGCGAAGTTCAGCCGATTGGCGAAAGAAAACCGATACAGGTTGATGTGCGCGTGATTGCCGCGACCAATATGCCGCTCGAAGAAAAAGTTGCCGACGGCAGTTTCCGCGAAGATTTATATTATCGTCTGAACGTCATTCGCCTGCGCGTTCCGCCGCTTCGTGAACGCCGTTCGGAAATTCCGACAATGGTCAATTATTACGTCAATCATTACTCGACGCGGTTCGGCAAACGCGATTTGACCATTACGCCGCAAACGATAGATTTATTGATGGTCGGTGATTGGGTCGGCAACGTGCGCCAGCTTTGCAACGAAATTCAGCGCATCGTCGCCCGCGCCGAAGACGGCGATAAAATTACGCCGGAACAACTTTCACCGGAACTTATCCGCAACGCCAAATCACTTACGCCGCACGGTGCGAACGGAAACGTCAAGCCGATTGCTTCTTATAACAGCACATTTGCGACCTTCAACACCGGCTCGCACGTCGGAACACTCGAAGAAGCCGTTACCGAACTCGAAACGCAGCTCATAAAAGAAGCGTTGACGCGCCACGAATGGAATATCACCCGCGCTTCCAGCGAACTTGGGCTGACGCGGCGCGGTCTTTATATGAAAATTGCCCGTTACCACATCGAAAAAGCCGCTTAGTAAAGATAGTGGAGAACGGTGAGTGGTGAACGATAAGCAGGTAAGAAAAAGTTCTCAGGTATAATGCGGAAGCCCGCACGAAGTAAGGGCGCAAAGGCACACTTACTGATGCGTCATAAACGAACACGGTTGTTTCCTGTGTCGAGAAGATATACTTTTTGACCCGCTTGTCGTCGCCGTCATAGTAATACTCGCCGATGGTTACATTATTGACATCTTTGACGAGCGTTTGTTTATTCTCGCCGTCATAAGTGAAAACTCTGCCTTGCGCGTCTGAGATAACATTGCCCGCCAAATCGTAAGTGTAGCCTTGTCCCGATGTGAACCGATTATTCGCCGCGTCAATCGTCGGATTACAGTGCGCTGCCGGACAACTGCCTAATGTGGTTGTGTTCGCCGTGTCGAAATTACGATTGCCGTAGCGGTCATAGAGAAACGTCTGTTTCCAAGTTTGACTGCTAATAGTTTCGGCGGCGGACTTCAACCGATTCAAACTGTCAGATGAAACTTTTATCAGTTTGGCTTTGGCATTCGGCAGATTATCGTAGAAATAACTAACCGCTTCTGCTCGTCAATCTGCGTTTTGACTTTGACGAATCTTTGGCTGGCGGGAAGCTGACCGGATGAATCAGGCACTCCGTATTCGGTAATGGTTTCGTGTCCGTTCGGAGCGATTGTTTTTGTCGGGCGCAGCAGCAGAGCGTCGTATTCAACCGTTGAAGTCTGCCCGTTGACATCGGTCGTCGAAATCGGCAAGCCCGTGTTGAAATTGTATTTAACGGTCGTTTCAAACAGAACTCCCGTGCCGTTTCCGTTCGTCGAAGAAATGGTTTTCGTCGGCAGCGCGTAACTATTACGATTTACACTGTCGGAATAATTATCCGTATATTGAATTTCCGAGTAACTGCCTTTTCCGTCCCAAGCCTTTCTCACATTCCCGAACTAGTCGTATTGATTGTGTGTTTCGACGTATTGATTGGCGGCAACGTCCGTCCAGCTTCTGGTCGAAGTCGGCAAGCCTCTGTAACTCGTGTTCGGATTAGTCCAGCCCGGGGCATTCGTAATGGTCGGGCTTTCCAGATAACTTGTTTGGTCGTAAGAGATTTGTGATTTGCCTTTCGGTAGATTGGTCGCCGGATCAATCACGCGGCTTTCACTCGCCAAGCCGACAATGTTCCGCGCCTTGTAATTGCCGTCATGGCGTTTTGCTTGCAAACAAATGTCTATTGTTTTATTCTACGTGCAGAATACGTGGAGCAAAATGGAGTGAAGCAAAATGCAAAAGAAATTAACAATCACCGTTGATGAACAAGTTTATGCGGGCTTGCATAGCGTTGTCGGGCGACGCAAAATTAGCCAATTTATCGAATCGCTGGTTCGTCCGCACGTTCTCAAGCACAGCCTCGAAGCTGCTTACCGCGAAATGGCTCTGGACGAAGCACGAGAAACCGAAGCTCTCGAATGGTCAGAAAGCACAATTGGAGACATTGCAGATGAAACGCGGTGAAGTTTGGTGGGTGAAATTTAACACGCCTTCGGTTGGCGGCGAAATTGAAAAGCAGCGTCCCGCCGTGATTATCAGCAATGATGCAGCAAACAAACATCTAAACCGAGTGCAAGTCGTTCCGCTCACGTCGAACATTGACAAGCTATTTCCGAGCGAAGCGTATGTCATGCTGAACGGCAAACAGAGCAAAGCGATTGCCGACCAACTAACTACAGTCAGCAAATTACGCTTGACGAATATGGAAGGCAAATTATCTTCGGCAGACTTGAAGAAAGTCGAACAAGCAATAAAAACACAACTCGATTTGTAGCAACGGAAGGCATAACAAATCATTCGCTGTAACTTGTGGATTTACCAAAAAACCGCAAAAGGTTATAGAAAAATTTTCGGCGACAAAGAAGGTTTTCAAGGTGATATTGTAGTCTTAAAGACCAAAACAATAAGGTTACCGAGATATTGAAGGTAGGATGTATTCAGGAGATATGACCTTTTATGGCGTTGATAAGTTTAATGGCGGAACTTATCAAACTGACAAAAAAACACTCAAAAGCCGAAGAACAGGATTTTGATAATTCTTACAGAGGACGAATATGACCAAAACACAACTTTTTTTCTCTTTGCTTTTCGTGCTTGTGGTTTTCACAGTAAGCAACCAAATTATTTCAGCACAAACTTTGCCCGCAAAAGTTAAAAGCCACCTTAACGACAATTATTCAGGCTGGAAGTTATTTTCCGGTGCGCGTGTGTGTAACAGCCGCGCCGTCGTTTCAGGTAATTTTAACGGTGATGGAAGAAATGATTATGCCGTGATGTTCAAAAAAGGACGCAACGGTTACGTCGTTGCTTTTCTGAGTAGCGGCACAGATTATAAAGCGCATCTTCTTGAAACCCGTTCGTCTAGCGAAATGCAGGGCGTGTTTTTATCAGTCGCACGCAAAGGCACAACCTACGGAGAAATAATTGACGAGAACTTTAACCGAAGAAATAGGAAGTTACAGTTTGATGCTCCAGAAGGCGGAAACTGTGAAGCGTCATCTTATTTCTGGATTTATAGCAATGGTAAATTTAGACAAGCATTCACGTCTGATTAAGTTTTTGGATAAATTTAACGGTGCGCTTAACAATTTAATGGACGTGAGCGCGAAACAGCAACTTTGTTATCAACTTGCGTGGTTTCTTTCAGCTTGTCCGTAGCGGTTTCGCGCCACGTCATCTCAGCCGTTCGGTTTCTCGTTCAATATCGCAATTGGCTCGTGATTTTAGTTTGTAGGTTTTTGGTTTGCTGTTATCATTTGAGTTATGGATTACCGAGACATTATTACAATCGAACCGGGCAAGCGAAGCGGTCAACCGTGTATTCGCGGCTTGCGGATGACCGTTCAAGACGTGCTTGAGTATTTGGCTGGCGGAATGACGGAAGACGAAATTTTAGACGATTTTCCAGATTTGACGCACGAAGATATTCGGGCTTGTTTAGCGTTTGCGGCTGACCGTGAACGCCGACTTGCCGTTCTACCGCAATATGAAGTTGTTGTTTGACCAAAATTTGTCGTGGCGATTGCCGAAGAAGTTAGCCGACCTTTATACCGACAGCCAGCACGTCCGCGAAGCCGGAATGAAAGAATCCGAAGATGTTGATATTTGGGAGTATGCAAAATCAAAAGGCTACATTATCCTGACAAAAGACTTGGACTTTCAGCAGCGCAGTTTGCTGTTTGGACATCCACCAAAAGTTGTGCGGCTGCGTGTCGGCAACTGCACGGTGCAAACGACAGAAGATTTATCGCGGCGATATTCGACCATTATTGAAAAATTCGAGCAAGACGAAAGAAAGTCCTATTTAGCGTTACCGTAATAAGCGATGGCGAAACCAAACAAGTCATTGGACGTGAGGGCGAAACAGCGACTTTCTTATCGAGCTTGTCCGTCAAACCCAAAGTTGCGTATATTCGGTTTCGCCCCACGTCAACTCCGCCGTTGGGCTTTCGCGCTTGGCTAACGGAAATCGCATTTTGTCGTTGACGATTGAAATCGAAACTTACTCTTTGATTTGAAAATTGTTTCTTTGCAACGCGGCTCGTTTGCCCAAACCTTGCTCAAATTGAAACGGGTATTTTTGGCGTTGCGTGTTTGAAAATAAACTGACTTTGACCGAGCGGGTGTTTTCTTTTCGACGCGGCTTTCTGGTCAACGGCGTGTTGGTCAGGTTTTCGCTCGAACTCGAAAGCGGCTTTCTATAAGAGTTGCACGGCGCACGTTGCGCGGTTGAGTGGAAACAAACCACTTTTTCAACTTGCGCGACGGAGGCGGGCGCAAAAACCAAAGCGATGTGAAAATGAAAGTTGCGCCGCTTCGCACCGGATGAAGCACGAACCCGCCAAACTTTTGTGTTGACAAGCGGGCGCGGCAAGAGTAGCGTGTAAAAACAAACGGATTTGAAATTGAAAGTTGTCGCGCTTCGCGTTTTGAAAGAAGCGTGTTGAAAATAAAGATTTGTTTAGCGGAATGAAAGCGTACTAAAGAGAGTGTTTGCAGATTTTAACAATTTCGTTTTGGGAGAGTAAAAACTGTGCCTCCGGAGTAGAAGTTCATCATAGGAGTAGAAATTCATCATAGGAGAAAAAATGCAAGAAAATAAAAAAAAATCCGAAAGCGGCAAAAAAAGTATCCGCTTTCAACTTAATCTCGCCGGACTAAAACAGGGCGAGAAACGTCCCGACATCGTTATTACCGCAACCGACCGCGATTTAAAGCCGATTCACGTTTCCGAAGTCGATGAACAAGGTTCATTTGATTTGCCGGATAGAATTTTGAAATCGGCTCATCGAATTTTAATCGGACCGAAAACAGACCAGCCGCAGAACGTCGCCGCCGAAGATGTTCTGCGTTACCGACCGGCGGATTTTGAGAAACTTCTTGAACTTGGAACTGTCAACATTTCTCAGCGCATTTGGGAAAAATGGTTTTTATTGCTGCGCTGCACAACCGGCAAAGTCAGATTGTGCCGCCGCCGACCGTGGTGGTATTACGAACTTTTCAAATTGGCGGCATCGCCGATTCAACGAGCGTCCGTCAACGCCGCTCCGCAGTTGTCATTACAGAAATTTTCCGCCGCCCGTCAAATCAGTTCAGCAAAATCAGTTTCGGAACTTATTTATTTTCCGTTTCGGTGTCAAACAATTTGCAACGGCGTGGTCGAAGTTTATCGCCGCACCTGTTGCTGCCGCCCCTGGATTATCGACGATTTCCGAATTCCCGAACTAATCCGCGATTTGGAAGACATTATTCGCGTCATCCCGAAAATTCCGCCGATTCCGCCCGACCCGAATCCGCCCGACCCGCCGTTTTTTGCCGAGGAAATTTTCTTCAAAGACGGTTCGCTGGACGAAATGGCACTCAACGCCCACCGCGATTTAAACGCTGTTCGTGAATTACCCCGAAGCGAAATCGCTTCCTACATCAATGCTCGTCCCTATCTGTTTTGCCGACGTTCGTGCGGCGCGCCGCAACGAGTCGGTCAAGGCTCGATTAACCCCGACGGTCGCTTTAATATTTGCTGGATAGACACACGATTTATCAGCCTTCGCTGCCACGACGAATACGCTTACATCGTCAAACAGACAATCGGCGGTTTTACGTTCACCGTTTATAACGGCGTCGCGGCGAATATCTGGTATGAATCCGGCGACGAGGTAACTCTGTCATCATACAGCCCGTTTGCTTTTGCCTGCCGCGATAACGGCGAACCGGGCAGCGGCGCGTATGTCTTTCTCGATATTATCGGCGATACCGAAAGCTGGAATTTGAAAACGCCGAATGCAGCCGGATGGGACCGCGTCGGAGTTCCGGCATACAACGACGGGCTGGCGTTTCCCTCTGCGACACCGGCGGCGGCAGTCGGCGCGAATCTCAATCGTAATTGGGGCGGAATACTGAAGTTGAACTACAAATTCAGCGAGGATATGAAAGGAATCGGCGCGAAATATTACCGCATCAGCATTGTCGAAGCGGACAACAGCGGCAATCCGACGGGAACGCGCAATTATCTTTCGGACGGTCTTTCGTGGGAAAAATCCGTGCCGGACGGACTGGGCGGCGCGGATATTGTGTCAGATTCGCTTGGACCATCTTCCGCCGGAGCGGAAAACAATCTTTATCTGATTCCCTACGACGCGGATTGGGATTGGAACGCCGGTCAGTATCACGGCTATCTGAACACTAATAATTCAGACTGGAGAGACCCCGAAAAACGTCATCTGCTGACGCTCGAAATTTTCGACAGCAACGGACAACGGCTGCGCCCGACGGCTGCGCCGCCGACCGGACTGCCCGGCAGCGAAGGAACGGCGGCGTTCACTTTCCGACGCCGTTTTCAGGATTTAGGTCCAACCGCCGAAGTTCCTTTCGCGGCATTAACGCATCTTTTCTGGTGGGACAATCGCCCGCTCGTCGCGGACATTGTCAATTTGAACAAAGACGGGGTGTTGTTCAGCGAGGAATGTCTTTTCCTTAATGGAACAGCCTCTTCAACCTTTGGAATCGGCTATCGCGCCTATCACGAAAACGAAATGTTCCAGCTTAATCACTCGATTTCGTGGCAGCGCGGTCTCGGTTCGCCGCTGGTGCTGGGTTCAACCGGCAGTTTGCTGGCGTCAAGCAGCGTTAATGTGGGCAAACCGCCCGCATCGCCCGGAAACAGTCCGACCAATACTTTTGCCGAAATGCTTCGCACCGACCTTGACCCGCACCGCAAAAAATGCGCGTTCACGGTATTTTTAGTCATCGTTGCTAAGACCTTCGACGGCGAAGTTACGGTTACTCCGAATGTTCAAGACACAGCCGCTTTCGCTATTGAAATTAACTGAAGCAGCGGAATCGAATAGGCAAAGGTCTCGATTTTATTAAATGCGAGTCCGCTAAAGATGAAGGAAAAGCCCAACAATTCATTGGACGTGAGGGCGAAACAGCGACTTTGTTATCGAGGTGTCCGTTAAACTTTGGCGGGCTTGGCGGCGGTTTCGCCCTACGTCAACTCCGCCGTTGGGCTTCTTCTCTGTGGTAAAGTAAAGTGTCTATGGACGAGCAAAATTCAAATTTCGGATTTGCCGCCTTTTGGAAGCGAGCCGTCGCTTTCGTCGTTGACTTAGCGGTTGTCGTCGCTCTTTACAGTTTGCTGATTTC
>JBPCPU010000185.1:0-10132 GCA_050998795.1 Pyrinomonadaceae bacterium | reverse complement strand
AATATCAATACTTATTATTTTCAAACATCACTATGCGCGAACCTGATGTTTGAAAACTAAAAGACAAAAACATAACGCTCAGTCTTTTGTTGATGTTTCTGTTTTTCAAAATGGATAAAGTCGAGTTAAGAAACTGTTTGAAAAGTCATAAATCTGTTGTTCAGCAAAAAGACTTTGCCCGCGAAACACGCGAACGACGCGAAAAATAAAACATAAAAGTAGAAACCAATTCTTGTTTTAGTGTATTCCGCGTGTTTCGCGGGCAATAAAATTACTTTTCAATCGGAAGAAACTATGAACGGCGAAACAACTGAAAATAATAAAAAACTCGTCCGCGGTCTGAGCCTGCTCGACGCGACGATGCTGGTCGTCGGTTCGATGATTGGCAGCGGCATTTTTCTCGTGTCGGCGGAATCGGCGCGGCTGGTCGGCGCACCCGGCTGGCTTCTGGTTGCGTGGCTGCTCGCGGGCGTGATGACGATTACGGGCGCGTTGTGCGTCGCCGAACTTGCCGCGATGCTGCCGAAAGCCGGAGGTCCGTATGTTTTTATGAGCGAGGCTTACGGCAAACCCGTCGGTTTTCTCTACGGCTGGTCGCAGTTTCTTATCGTCCAAAGCGGCACGATTGCCGCCGTCGCCGTCGCTTTCGCCAATTTCACGGGCATTCTGCTGCCGCAGATTTCCGGCGCGAATTATCTGGTTGAGCCAATCGTTTTCGGCTCTTACGCCGTCAGTCTCTCGACGCAGCAATTGCTCGCCATTGCCAGCATCGCGCTTTTGACTTTTATCAACACGCGCGGGCTGGAAGTCGGTAAATGGATTCAAAACACTTTCACAATTACGAAAACGGCGGCGTTGTTCGGTTTAGTGATAATCGGATTGTTGTTCGGCTGGAACTCCGGCGGCGCACTTTTTTCCGCCGATTGGTGGAACAGTTCGGCAAACGGCTGGAGTTTGGAGACGGCGCAGCCTGCCGCTGCCGCGCTCGGCTCGCTCGCTTTCGTCGTCGTTTTGGGCAAGGCGATGACCGGACCGCTTTTTTCGCAATCGGCTTGGGACAATGTAACTTTTACCGCCGGAGAAGTCGAAAATCCGGGACGAAATCTGCCACGCGCTTTGCTCATCGGCTGCTCGCTGGTCGTCGGTTTGTATCTTTTGGCGAATCTGGCTTACGTCGTTACCTTGTCGCTTCCGGCAATCCAAAACGCTCCGAACAATCGCGTCGCCGCCGCCGTGATGGAGCAAATCATCGGCGCGCCGGGCTTGATAATTATGACTGTGGCGATTATGATTTCGACTTTCGGCTGTAACAACGGCTTGATTTTATCAGGTTCGCGCGTCTCATACGCGATGGCGAAGGACGGATTTCTGTTCGCGCCGCTCGCCCGCACAAATCGTCGGCACGTTCCGGCGTTTGCGCTGCTCGCGCAATGCGTCTGGGCTTGTTTTTTGATTTTGCCGCGCACGGTTACATACGCGGCGGGAAACCCCGCGCCCGTCTTCGGCAACGTCTATACGCAGCTTCTCGAATACATCGTCTCGGTAGATTTGGTTTCCGCCGCACTGTCGGTTTTGGCGGTCGTTGTTTTGCGTTATCGTCAACCGGAAACGGCAAGACCGTATCGGACTTGGGGCTATCCGATTACGCCGGTGATTTTTCTGACACTTTCGATGTTCGTAACTTTGACGCTTCTGTATCTCGCGCCCGGCACGGCGGGAATCGGTTATTTGCTGGCTTTGACCGGCATTCCGGTTTATTTTCTCTGGCGCAGACGTGCAGGAAGGCAAAGTTTTATTGAGAACCGTTGATTGCAACTGTTGAAAAATAATTATCGACAATGTAAATTCTTTATCTCCTGATTTTGAAACTGACAATTAAAATTTATTCAACCTTTCTCAAACGCATTGCGTCTAAAAATGCAGACGGGCAGAAATTGCCTGACGCTCCAACAAAATCGGCGCATCACGTCTACTCTCTCTTCAAACTATTTCAATCCGCAAAAATTTAAGGAGAGTAAAAAATGAAAAACTACAGTTTAAAATTTTTGGTTGCAATAGCCGCAATCGTCGGCTCAATCTGTGCGTTGAGCGCAAGCGCGAACGCACAAATCAGACGCGGTAATTTGAACAGAGTTCAAGTTGACCGCTTAATCAAAAACGTCGAAGAGCGTGTTGACCGCTTCGTCGTTCAATTTGATTACGCGCTCGACAACAGTCGCATCAATAACACCAGACGCGAAGATAATTTGAACGGGCGCGCACGCGATTTGGAAGCGGCGACCGACGAGCTTCGCCGAGAATTCGACCGCAACGATTCGCGTCGAGAAAATAGCGCGGAAGTCCGCAAATGTTTGAACATCGCCTCGGATATAAACGTGGCGATGCGAAACAGAAAACTCAATCAGGCAACCGAGCGCAATTGGGCGGCGGTCAGAACCGAACTGAACGCTCTGGCTCGCGCTTATAATTTGCCGCAGATTGGCGGCGCGTATAATGCAAACACGCCCGGCGGCGGTCAAGTCAATTCAAATTTTCCGAGAGCGAAAATTGACCGTTTGATTAGAAATCTCGAAGAGCGCGTTGACCGCTTTGTCGTGCAGTTTGACTACGCGCTCGATAACAGCCGTTTGAACAACACGAGACGCGAGAACCGCTTAAACGAACGCGCCAGAGATTTGGAAAGAGCGACCGACGAATTGCGGCGCGAGTTTGACCGCAACGATTCGCGGCAGGAAAACAGCCAGGAAGTTCGCAAATGTTTGAATATCGCTTCGGACATTGACGTGGCAATGCGAAATCGCCGATTAAATCGGGCGACCGAAAATAATTGGCGAGCCGTCCGCGCTGAACTTAACGCTTTGGCGCGGGCATATAATTTATCGCCGACCGGCGGCGCATATCGTTGATTTATTAAATTTTGGCAAAATAAAAAAGGCATTCGGAAAATTATATCCGAATGCCTTTTTTATTTTTTAAGGAAAGTTATTTCGCGTCGTTTTCGTCTTTCCCGTCGTCGTGAATCAAATTGCCGCTTTCGTCAATCGCGTCTTCATCAATCAAATCTTCCTGCGGCGTTTTCCTGCCCGGCTGCGGCGCGTGTTCGGGATGCTTGCCCTCCAATTCAGCGGTTTCTCCCTTTTCCGCGTTTTGCTCCAAAACCTTTTTGTCCTGTGCAATGTCTCTTTCGTCCGGCATATTTTTTTGTCTCCCTTGTTTGCTTATTTTTAATTAAACTCCAACTTTTTCATATTCGTCTTCTTCAACTAGATAAGGTGTAACCGACGGTTTGTCTAAATCTTCCTGCAAGACTTTCGCAATCACAGGCAAACTCAATGAACGAGTTTTGGCGATGTTCGGCACGGCTTTACCTTTGGCGTAAACATCGTGTCGTCCGTTTTCCTTATACCATTCGGCAAGCGACGCGGTTTTGTTCATTTCTTCGACAATTTGCCGCCAGCCGACTCCGGTGTTGTAGGCGCAAAATGAAATTTCGCCTTCCTGTGTGCCGTATGGAATGACGCACATTTCGGTGCGGCGAAAATCGTAGTTGAATAAATCCTGAAACCACATTCCTTCGACGCAGAGAACGCGCCACATATCTTCCGATTCGTCTTTCGGCTGCGCCTTCATTCTATCGTTGCGGTCTGAATTTGAATCAGCCGACGACGGCTTAAATAGATTCAAAATTTGCGAAACAGGAAAACCTTCGGGCGCGTTCGATGCGTCGTAATTTCGCATAATCGCCATCCCCAATTGCGTCATCGTCAATTTCTTGCCGCGAGCCGTGTCGGTGATTGTCGCCACGTCTTTCATAAATTGTTCGTAATTGAAAAAGTCGAAAAGCGAGGTCATCGCGCTTGTCTTTTTATTAACGACAATCAAAGTGAAATGCGTCGCGCTTATGTTGAAGTGAACGGCAAGCCGGTCGTTGAAATTTATAAAAATTAGAAATACAATTTATTTGTTCAGTAAAGGAGTTTGTATGAACATCAAAAAATATTCAAAGGTAATCTTTTCAGTTAGCCAAAAAGTAATTTTAATTATTTTTTGCGGTCTTTACTTGTCTAGCCAAATTTACGCTCAGCCCGGACGGTTGGATTTGAATTTTCAAAATGTTTTAGCACCCGGCGCAGAGGTCAGGACGATTGAAACGCAGCCGGACGGCAAAATTTTGGTGGCGGGCAAAGTCACCACACGCGGCACGGTTTCCCGGCGCGAAGTGGCGCGGCTCAATGCCGACGGTTCTTTAGACCCGACTTTTAACATCGTCAGCACCAGCGGCGGCAGCGAGTTTGGTATATTTTTTATCAAACTGCAAGCCGACGGTAAGATTTTGGTTGGCGGAAATTTCAATAACATAAACGGCATCTTCCGCTCGGCAATCGCGCGGCTCAACACGGACGGAAGCGTTGATACGACTTTTGAACTTTCGGGAATAAACATTACTTTTATTCATGACTTGGATTTGCAAACCGATGGGAAAATACTTGTCAGCGCGTCGAATCTAGGCGGCTCGTCGTTTGTAACAAGATTGAGAACGGACGGAACTAATGACCCGGGATTCGGTCAGGTTTTGACCTATACTCGGTCTGATGCTAAAGTGGCATTTTTGCCGACGGAGAATAAAATTTTACTCGGCGATTATACGCCCGGCTTTGACCAAAGAAGTTTGAAGCGATTAAACTTGGACGGAACAATAGACACCACTTTTTCTGTTGCTAATGTGACCACCAGCACCAGCAACTTATACATCAGACCGCTCGCCAACGGCAAGATTTTGCTTTGGGGAAGATTCGATACGGTCAATCAAACTACGCGGCGCAATATCGCCATACTCAACAACGACGGCAGTCTCGATACGTCTTTTAATCCGGCGACCGGCGGCACGGGAACTATTCTCAGCGTCGCCGTGCAAACGAACGGGAAAATAATTATCGGCGGAAATACTTTTACATCGAACACTTTCGTGCGCGGAAACGTCGCTCGTTTGAATGCCGACGGCAGCGTTGATACGACTTTTAATCAAGGCAGAGGAGCAA
Organism: Pyrinomonadaceae bacterium; assembly: GCA_050998795.1. GTDB lineage: Bacteria > Acidobacteriota > Blastocatellia > Pyrinomonadales > Pyrinomonadaceae. The sequence continues at coordinate 5,093 of JBPCPU010000185.1, read as the reverse complement.
ACGCCGACGTGCGAGCGTTAAAGATTCGGAACAATAATAAATTACTGATTGGCGGAACTTTTTTCCGGTATCACACATTTCCGCGCAGTGGATTGGCGCAGATAAATTTGTAAGTAAAAAAGGAGTGCAAAAATAACAATTTATTTTGTAAAGCAATTTGTATGAACATCCCAAATTATTCAAAAATCACCTTTTCAATCGGCGAAAAAATAATCTTTACTGTTTTTTTTAGTCTTTTTACGTCCTTTCAAATCTATGCCGCGCCTGGGCGGATTGATTTGAATTTCAAAAATATTTTAACGCCCGGTTCGCAAGTGGAAGAGATTGAAGTTCAGCCGGATGGCAAAATTCTGGTCGCCGGCAACCTTGCGACGCGCGGCGCAGTTTTTCGGCGAAACGTGGTGCGGCTGGATGCCGACGGTTCGGTGGACGCGACTTTTAATTTTACAGCCGGGTCAAACATTTACGCACCGACCGCAATGAAATTGCTGCCGAACGGGAAAATTTTAGTGGGCGGAGCTTTCGATAACGCCAGCGGTCAGCCGAATCGCAAACTCGCGCGGCTCAACGCCGACGGAAGTCTCGACACGACGTTTGCGATTACCGGAATTTCTCCCGAATTTGTTTCCGCCATCGAATTACAACCCGACGGCAAAATTCTCATCATGCAAGCGAATTTTAACGGTGGGACGTATACGACAAGGCTGAACGCCGACGGAAGCGTCGAAACGCGCAACGGCGTTCGTTTTTACTTTGATCACGAAGACGGCTTGGAAATGCAGGTGACGTTTCTGCCGAACGAAAATAAAATTTTGCTGACCGGTAATTTTACCTACACCGTCAATCAGACCACATACAAAGGCGTCGCGCGGTATAATTTAGACGGAACGATTGACACGACTTTCGCCGCCAACGTGACGACGACAAGCCAGTATTATAACGTTTATGCCGTGCCTCTCGCCGGCGGGAAAATTTTAATTTACGGTTCGTTCGAGGCGGTCAACGGAGTCGTGCGGCGCAATATCGCCGTTCTTAATAACAACGGAAGCCTCGACGCTTCGTTTAATCCGAGGATTGATGTTAACCAAATTAACACCGCCGCGGTGCAGGCGAACGGAAAAATAATCGTTGATACTTTTTCCTTCGCGGCGCGCTACAGCGCAATTCTTTTCCGTCTGAATGCCGACGGAACGATTGACAATACCTTTTATTCGGGCAGAGGCTTAACCAACGGCGGCAGAATAACGTTTTCAAATGTATTGAAGATTCGCGGCGACGATAAATTACTGATTGGCGGAAGATTTTACCGTTATCACATTTTTCCCCGCAGCGGATTAGTGCAGATAAATTTGTAAGCAACGGCAATTTGTCTATCTTAAAAAATTCGGCTGATTATCTTTTCTTGATTTCTGCGCCCGTTTGGTGACTTCTTCCATCAGCGGCAGATTCATTTTCGCGCCGTCTAAAATTTCTTGAACGGTAACGATTTGCAGTTTATCGAACGCCGCGAAGTTTTCCGGCTTGAATTGTCCGGCGGCTTTCGCTTCCTGAATCATCAGTTTCGTCGCTTCGTTGCGCGTGATTAAAATTCCGCAGGCGGCGTTTTCGCGTTCGACTACGCCGCGCAAATCTCTGATAACCGATGCGTTGACGTTTCCTGATTTAACGGAAATCATCACGGGCAAAACTTCGTCTTTGGATTTGCGCGTGTAGGCAACACCGTCAATGCCTTTGTCCGCGCCCTTCTTTTCGTTAATCACGGCGCGATTGTCCGAATAGGTGAGAATCGCCCATTTTTCAAACTCTTTACGAACGCGGTCGTCTTTTTTATGAATCAGCGCGTCAACCGATTCCATATCACGCGGCACGCCGTGCAGCTCAATCGCGTCAACCGCCGTCTGCCTTCGCTGTCCTTCAATCTTTTTAAGATGAGCGCGACGCTTTGATAAGTGATGTCCATTCCAATCAGAGCGGCGTTTCAAACGATTTAGTCTTTATATAACGGCGATATTTTTTTGAAGCCATTCTTTTATAAACAAGGTAAATTCAGGTATGGGCATCTCGTAAATATCTTTATCTTTGAATCCCTCTTTTCTTCTTTCAGCATCAAAATCCGCCATAAAATTAATAAAGTCGTTAAATATGACTGTAGGCGGCTTTAATTTCGTTAATCCGACCGTTTCTACAAACCACTTTCTCACTTCAAAAATTATTTGCTCAGCATTATCACCGTGATTTTTAATATCAATGCCGGCTAAATCAGAAAGAGCTATGGAATAATCGTGGTCTTTATTTCCGAGCACTAAAAATTTCTTTTCGCCGAAATGCTTTTCAGCAAATCTTCGACTGCCATAATCAATACCTAATTCAAACGGCATATTATGACGGGCAAATTCATTTTTCTTCTTTGATTTAAGTCTTGACAAATCGTGAATACTATATTTTGAAGATCCTATCAACTCGCATATTTTGTCTATTCTTTGTTCAGCTCCATCATTGCGTTCGGAGGCAATCTTCGGATTAAAGTCAAAATAAAGAATCGTAAATAATAAAGGGCGAAGTAGAGATTTGTAGGCAGAGTCAAAAGGACAATTTATGAATACGTTTTTCTCAAAATTTGAGTCGGGAGGATTTGCCATATTGTTTTACATTTGCTCTACCCCTTAACTGAATGCGGATTACTACCAACACAACTTCTTTTGTTATTTTTAGGCGTATTTGGATCATTATCGTAAGAATCTCTACGGCTAACTCTACCGTCTTTCTCATGTATAATAAGTTCGCCGCCGCCAGACTTTGTAACTAGCTCCCTCGCAGTCGTAATAGCGCCTTCCTTTGTAGAAAAAGTTTTTGTTGCCCGTGTAGCTCCAACTTTCTTTACACTCCATTCGCCGTTTGATCTAGCTACAACTTGATATGATTGTTTTGCCATAATTACCTCGAAATTTAAGATGAAGTTATCATAATGTAAGATGTTTTTCAATAATTTCACATCTATTCGGTATCAAAATTAAATGGAGAGTCGAAACGAGATAGGCGAACAACGCGCCTTTGCCTAAAACTTTCTCCAAACTGTTGATGAGAGCGATTGACTGCTGCGTCTGCACGCCGTTTTTATTCGAGAGAATCTCGTCGAAACATTCGTTGGCGTGGTCGTTCCATTCCCAAGTATCAATAAACGCCTGTGCCGGTGCGCGGTCTTCCTGCCCGATGTTGTTGTAAATCTGATTGTAGTTGCGCTTGGAATTAAACGGCGGGTCAATATAGCAAAGGTCAACCGTTTCGTTGCGGATAAATTTGCGGAGCATGTCGAGGTTGTCGCCGTAAAAAAGTTTATTCATCAAAATACCTCATTACTTATGCGAAACAAGAGCGCGGGCGATTAATCCGATTCCTCCGGCGAGCAGCGTAATCATCATTATGGTATTGAAAAGACTGGTGGGCTGAAAATAAATATGAAGATTCATCAAGATATTTGCAAAGATGATGACGACACCGATAAATAAAAGCAGCCAGCCGATAAGCGACCTACCATTAAAAAATAAAATGCCGATGCCGAAAATCAGCGGCAGCAGCGACAAACCGAAAGCATTGTAACCCCAAATAGTCCAGAAACCGCTGGTAACGGTTACTTGATTGGTAATGAGGTAAGCATCCGCAATTGCCATTCCCAATCCGATGAAGAATTCCACGAGTCCGCCGGGAGTTCCGCCCGCGCCTCGAATTTCTGTTTCGTTTTTCATAACTTCAACCTTTATAACCGCATAGAGGCGGTGGATTTTTCGCCGAGAGCCATTCGGGATTTTCGGAATCGCCCGTCGTTACAGACGATTCCGATTGATTATTAAACGGAAGCCGCAATCGCTGCGTCGAAAATCTCCAGCGCGACATCAACATTTTCCTTCGTCAAAATCAGCGGCGGCGACCAGCGAATCGTGTTTGCGCCGCAGCCTAAGATAATCAAGCCGCGATTAAAGCAAGCCATTTCGATTTTATTTCTTAATTCGGGCGCGGTTTTCATTGTTTCTTTTGATTCGACAAACTCCACGCCGACCATCAAGCCTAAACCGCGCACATCGCCGATGCAGTCATATTTCTCCTGCAATGAACGCAAACCATTTTGCAGATATTCGCCGACAACAGCAGCGTTTTCAATCAAACTATTTTCCAACAATTCAATCGTTTTCAAAGCCGCCGCGATGCAGACCGGATTTCCGCCGAAGGTCGAAGCGTGTGCGCCTTTGTGCCAATTCATAATGTCGGCGCGGGCGACGCAAACGCCAATCGGCAAGCCTGAACCGATGCCTTTTGCCAAACACATAATATCGGGTTCGACATCGTAATAATCGGTGGCAAACATCTTTCCCGTGCGTCCCATTCCCGATTGTACTTCGTCAACAATCAGCATTATTCCGTGTTCATCGCAAACGCGGCGCAATTCCTTTAGAAAATTCGGCGGCGCGGGAATATAGCCGCCTTCACCCTGCACGACTTCGACGACAATCCCGGCAACTTCTTCGGGCGGCGTGGTCGTTTGGAAAAGACGATTTTCTATCCAATCAATTGTTGCCTTCGACGCGCTTTCAGCATCGGTTACGCCGGCAAACGGCGAACGAATCCAATTTGGATACGGAACGTGAACGACGTCTAAAGCCTGCCGCATAAAGCCGCTTCTTTGTGCTTTTTTTGACGATGTAAGACTTAACGCGCCCAGCGTTCTGCCGTGAAACGAGCCGAAAAATGAAATAAATTTTTGGCGGCGCGTGTGATACATCGCCAGTTTCAATGCAGTTTCGACGGCTTCCGCGCCGCTGTTGGCAAAATGCGTTTTCGTCGGCGACTTAATCGGCACGATTTCATCTAATTTCTTGCCGAGCGCGGGCATCTGCCGATAATAATAATCCGTGCCGCACATATGGATTAAAGTTTCGGTCTGTTTCGTGATTGCCGCGACGATTTCGGGGTGGCAATGTCCGGTCGAACAAACCGCGACGCCCGCGTTGCAATCTAAAAAGACGTTGCCGTCCGCGTCTTCGATCCACACGCCGTATCCTTTTTCGGCGACTAATTTATAATCGGGGCGCGGGTAAGAT
>JBPCPU010000160.1:0-6446 GCA_050998795.1 Pyrinomonadaceae bacterium | reverse complement strand
GGTTTGTATATGACGAAAAAATACGGCTGGGCGGTCGGTGCAAACGGATTGATTATTCAATATGAAAGATAAAACGGCTGTTTTAAAATTTCAAAAAAACTAGCGAAATTGTAAATTTCTACTTCTACTTCTTACCCGTTTGTGCTAATTTACATAAGCATTCCTTTATTCAATTTTATTTTTCATAAGGCTTTGTTATCTAAATTTACGCTTCAAACGGAGGAGAATAATGAATTTTAAACCAATTTTGACTATTTTTGCGACCGTCATTTTCTGTTTTACCATAGCTTTTAACGCTTCAGGACAGGGAACGACCTCGCGCATCACGGGAACTGTAACCGACAGCACGGGCGCGGCGGTTGAAGGCGCAACCATTACTTTAACCAATGAAGGAACAGGAACTTCTTTAACTACGCAAACGGGCGATAGCGGCTCATATACATTTGATTTGATTCCAGCCGGAACTTACAGCGTTTCGGTGGAAAGGCAAGGTTTCAAAAGATTCGTTTCAAAGGAAAATGCCGTCAACATCAATCAACCAGCGACGGTTAATATCTCGATGGAAGTCGGCGGAGTAGCGGAAACCGTAACTGTTCAAGGAACAGTAGAAGCTGTTCAAACCGGCAGTTCGGGAAACCTGGGAAGCACTATTGACCAAAGAACTGTTGAAAGTCTGCCAATTGTCGGCACACGTGGGCGCAATCCGCTCGATTTACTCAACTTTCAACCGGGCGTGGTCAACGGCGCAAATGTTGGCGGCGGCGTTCACGTCAACGGCTCGCGCGACCGCGCTTTCAATTTTACGCTTGACGGAATTGACATCAACGAATCCACCACCGGCGGCTCAAATTTTACGCCGCTTCGTCCGAACCCGGATTCTATACAGGAATTTCAAATCGTCACCAGCAATTTTACGGCTGAACTCGGACGCAGCAGCGGCGCACAGGTAACTTTCGTTACTCGCTCCGGCACAAATCGCTTAACCGGAAATGCCTTTGAGTATTATCAAACACCGGAATTCAACGCCAACGAATATGAAAACAACCTGAACGGGCGACCAAAAAACCAGTTCGTCCAGCACATCTTCGGCGGCAGCGTCGGCGGTCCGATTATTAAAGATAAATTTTTCTTTTTTTCCAATATACAACTGCTTCGGTCATATGACACGGTGTTAGTTACGAGAACGGTTTACACACAAGCGGCGAGAAACGGACTTTTTCGATTTGTGCAGGGCGGACAAAACGCGCCGTTCCAATCAAGTACTTCGTCAATTGATGCCGCTGGCAATCCTATTTTTCCGAATTGCAGTGCAACAGTTACGACAGGCTGCATCGCCACTTATAACATCGCATCAAATCCTTCGGGTATCGGGATTGACCCTGCAATTGCGGGGGTTATCAATTCATCGCCTTTGCCGAATAATTTCACTAGCGGAGACGGATTAAATACGGCGGGATTCAATTTCGGCGCGCCCCAACGCGAGAAACAATATGACTTTGTGGCGAAGTTTGATTACAACATTGCCGATAATCAATTGCTTTACGTCCGGTATGCACAGGGTAAGCAAAACACTTTTGGCGACGGGGTAAACGGCGGTCGCCCAATTTTTCCTAATTCGCCAAATCTTGTTGATACATTTCGCGCCCCGAAAAACCTGGCTATCAATTATCGTTGGTCGCCGACCGCAACCTTGACCAATGAATTTATTTTCGGTTTGAACAAATTCGGGTTTAGGTTTGAAAATCCCGAACCGGACGCGACAATACCATACGCATTTGCCAATGTCGCTACGCCCAATACAAATTTTTCTTATAATGCACGCAGCAGTCGCACATTACAGTATGTTGATAATTTAACGTGGATTAAGGGAAATCACACTGTCAAAGGCGGCATCAATTTCCGGCAAGGTCGGGCATTTGATGACAGGTCGAGCGTCGCAGGCACAGGTATCGAACCTGCTGTTTCTTTTACTGCGGGAACTACGACCTTCGGGGCGTTCGGTTTGCCGACGAGCGGAATAAATACGACGAACGATTTGCCGCGTCTTCGCAACACGATTAACGATCTTCTCGGTAGAATCGGCAGCTTTACACAAGCATTCGTTTCAGACCCGAACAATCCGAGTCAGTTTGCACCGGCGGGAACACGCTATAACTTTGTCGCAACCTATCCCGAATATGATTTTTATGCACAGGATACGTGGAAATTTCGCCCGAATTTGACCTTTGATTTGGGTTTGCGTTGGGAGTTTAAGTTAGCCCCGAAGTCGGACGGGAGACCGATTTTAGCTCCCGACCAACCATTTACGGTGGGTGCAGCTCCGACAAATACGCTTAGATTTGTTGAAAGGAAATTGTTTAATAGCGATTTGAATAATTTCTCGCCTTCGGTCGGGTTTGCCTGGGATCCGTTCAAGAGCGGCAAAACATCAATTCGCGCAAATTACCGGCTTGCCTACGACCGTTTTCCGTCATTCCTGTTTTCGTCGAGCATCTTTCAAAGCACGCCCGGAAATACATTTCAGGGTGTTAATCAGGCTTTTAACTCAGGCGGTAATTTGTTAAGAAACGGTTTGCCTAACTTAGCACCTACGTCAACGCCTGATTTACTGCGTCAGCCAGTCGCCTTCGGAACAGGCGGCATTACGGTAATTGACCCGGACTTAAAGTATCCTGAAATTCATCAGTATGCTTTGAGCTTCCAACGCGAAGTTTTTAAGGATACGGTAGTCGAAGTAAGTTACATCGGCAAACACGGAACGAATCTGTTTGGCGGTTATGATTCCAACCAGGCTAATTTGCTGGCAACCGACCCGCGATGCGGCGGACAAACCTTTTTGGATGCCTTTCGACTGGCTCAAGATCCGGCAAACACAAGTGTTTGTTTGGCAGGCTTACTGACGGGCGGAGCAAACACGGCAGCAAACACGACGGCTTTTCGTTCGCAGTTTTCAGGGCAACTCGCCCAAAATTCGGTTGCTGCCGCCGCCGCTTCGATTTCAGGACGAAGTGGATCTGCCGGCTCAACAAGTCCTTCGCTTGTGGCAAACGGTTTCAGTCCATTCTTCTTTCAAAAATTTCCGCAATATAGCGGCTCTTTGAATGTTCTAGACAGCAACGATCTTTCCAGATATAACGGGCTTGAGTTTATTTTGAAACGCCGCTTTAATCGAGGTCTCGGTTTTCAGGTCGGCTATACTTTCAGCAAATCGAATGACACGCGCTCGTTTGACCCGACTTTTTCAACCGTCTCACGCGGTAATTTGCAATCAGCTTCAAGCACGCCGTTTGACATTAATAATCGTCGTTTAAATTATGCTCCGTCGGATTTCGACCGGCGGCACGTTTTGCAGGCGACGTATGTTTATGAATTACCATTCGGGAGAGGCAGAATGTTTGCTACCGAGATTCCGAAAGCCCTTGATTATGTCATCGGCGGTTGGCAGATAGCCGGAAATTTACTTTGGTCATCCGGTAGACCGTTCACGGTTTATTCGGGAGCAAATACTTTCAGCAATGTCGTTCAATCAACGGCTGAATGTAGCGGCTGCAACCGACATCTCGGAAAACTTGTGCAGGAAATCGGAACGAATTATTTCTTTAGTGCCGACCAACGTGCGCTGTTTTCGCTTCCGGCGGTGGGTTCAAACGGAAATACGGGTCGCAACTTTTTTATCGGACCGCGTTTCTTTACAACGGACGTATCGCTTACCAAAAAATTCAAGGTAACGGAAAGATTTAATTTCGATTTGCGTCTGGATGCCAAAAACGCAACCAATAATCCGTCGTTCGGTAATCCGGTGGCAACTTTTACATCTACGACTTTTGGACGAATTCGTGACGGCGTTACGAGCAGTTCACGACGAATGCAGGTTTCGCTGAAATTGAATTTCTAATTTAATCAAGAAGATTAAATAAAGATCTCTTCGATTTTATAGTCGAAGAGATCTTTATTTTCTGAATGCAACTTTACTTATAAGTTCGGCATCACTTAAATAGACCGCAAGTCTGGACTTTTTGTAATAGAAAACATTTTAGCCTGACTTACAGTCTTTTCTGATTCCTCCTGTTTCGATGCTCGTTAAGTTTAAGACTTAACGAGCATTTTTTATTTTCTTTTATAAAATCAGAACCGTTGCACTTCTCAAACAAACAATTCAACCGAAACATTTAAAAAATCAGCCAACTTCCGCGCTGTTTTTAACGTAATCGGTCTTTTGCCATTCAAAATGTCCGAGACAACACCTTCGGAATTAAAAATCGGCAAAAGGTCTTTTTGCTTCATTTCCTTTTCTTCCAGCAGATATTTAAGTCTTTCGTGCGGTTTAACGTCCGGCATCGGATAGGCTTTTTCTTCAAAATCTTCAATCAAACGAACAAATAATCGAAAAAGGCGATTTTCTTCCGGTGAAAGATTGTCTTCGCCTTTGTCCATTAAACGATTGACGGTTTCAAGAGCGCATTCGTTTTCTTCTTCGGTTTCGATGATACCTGGCAAAGTTTTTGCCAAAAGTGCGCTGTATTTTGTTTTGTCGATAGTTACTAACATTTTCATTTTTCCTTAAAATTATTTGCGACCTGTTTTTGTTTTAAAGCCGCAATCAAGTTTCCAAGTATTTTCGTCATATTCTTTGTGAGTCAAGACATATCTGACAAGTAAAGTTTGCTCACGAAAGAATACTTTTGTAATTACCCGATATTTGTTTTTTCCGACATCGAAGACTACGCACCTGCCAACTACATTTGCTGACGGAAAATCTTCATTCATTTCTGCACTATTTTGCCACTGCGCTTTTTAACCGCTCGATACCAAATATCTAAAACAGTTTCCGATTCTTTATTTTCTATCCAAAATTGTCTTAATTTCTTTCGGCTTACAACGTGCATTTTGTTTTCTTCAACTAAAAATACCTTCTCATTTTCGAGAAGGTATTTCAAGTTTTGGATTTATTTTTTCGGCTTTCTAAAGTAAAAATTCTGCCCGCGAAACACACGAAATACGCTAAAAAATAAAAGCGAAAACAATCATAATTCTTCTTTATTTGTTTTTTCCGGTCGTGTCCGATTCTTCGTTCGGACGCGCGAAAAACGCTTCGCCTTGCCACTTGCCCTTGATTTTTCGCCAGACGCGCAAATACGAGCCGTTAAAACTGACGTGCTGTTTGTCGGGCGTATCGAAGTTCACCGTAAAATTGCCGAAATCGTAAGCCATACCTTTCGAGTCGGAAATAACCAGCCGGACGAGTTCGTTTTTCTGCACATTATTGAGCCGCATTTTCATCATCGCGGCACGTTGCGGCTTCATCGTTTTCATTTGCTCGCGCCCGACGATTGGACGCGGATGAGGCTGATTAAGCGGGTTTTCACCGATTTTATTTTGATTAAATTATCCGTCTTTATCCGCCTCATCCGCCTCATCCGTGGTCTGTTTTCCCGTTTTTGAGAAAGTCCTGCTGTTATTACAACAGCCATTAATTTAGCGGCGTCAATAACTGGTCATTAGCAACGAAGTTAATACTATTTGTATCTTCCGTGATTGACCGCACTATTGTGTCCCGGGCAAATGTGAAACGCTTTCCTCTCGCCGTAAATATATATGTTTCGCCTGCCCGAACATCCTCGAATCGGTAATAGCCGAAACTGCTCGTTGTCGCCGTCCTCGTATTTCCCTGCGAATCCGTCATTGTGATGACGATATTCCTGATTCCGCGCCCGGTCTGTGTAATCGCTCTGCCTACCACCGACACGCTTGCCGCCGTCGGAGCAGCATTAATGGTTACCATCCCGTTGGTGAAGGTCGTCGGCAGCTCCATCACATTGGGCGGCGCACTCGCCGTTTCTCGAAATGTCGGAGAGTCGCCAAAGGTCAACGGCGTTGTCCCGGTCATCGCATTCATCGCCACCGTGAATTGGATATTGACCAATGTCTGATTATTGCCCGCCGCAATCTTATTACCCGCAAAGCCGTTGACCGAAACGCCGATTTTGCCCGGCTGCGTTGTGTTCGATAACACTGCTCCGCCCGCATTCCCGATTGTGACAATCGGATTCGACAGTTTTGTTGCATCATAATTCAAACTAAAGCCATAGACACTCTCGTCGCCCATCGCGTCAACATTGATCATCACCGTCACGGTTTGTCCGACAGTGGCAGTCGTCGAAACGACCCGCACCTCACGCGGAACGGCGGCAATACTCGAACGATTATATCCCGATTTGGAGTCAAAGAGTTTGCCAGCCGACAGCAGCGAATCTGCCGGCTCGGCAATCATACCCGGCTCGGTCGGACCGGCTGCCAGCGGCGGATGACCGTCGAAGTCTATGTTAAATCCCAATTGATAGCCCTGCGCTTGCGAGACGTCAATTGACGAGATGCGACCGTTGCCGAACGTCTCGAGCGGCGCACAGTCGGCGCGTTGAAACTCGTTGCTCTGATAGGGCAAACCG
>JBPCPU010000125.1:0-4482 GCA_050998795.1 Pyrinomonadaceae bacterium | reverse complement strand
TGGAAAAACCGGACACAATTTTAATGAAAGAGGCAATCGAAGAAGTCAAAGAAAGAATCAGCCAATTAGGGAGTATCCATCAGAGGAAAGTTGCTAATTCTACTACCTAATTGGCGAAGGTATTGTTAAAACGGTTTCGGTTGTAACAATTTTGATTTCGCCAAGCAGTTTGCGTGTTTCAACTGCTTGACGATGCCATTGGTTTTTTGGATTCAGCACGGCAACTCAATAAAGCGTATCGGCAAAAACTTTGTCGTTCATTTCTTTTTCTTCGGTGCGCCGTAAAGATAATGGTCAATGTTTTCCGCGCCGTCAACGGGAAGTTTTTCCCAAACTTCGTCAGGCACACGCTTGCTTATCGCTTCTAATTTATCCAAAAGCGATTGCTTTTTCGGCTTTTCCGTTTCTTCGATTGAAACAACAAACTCTAAAACTATTTGCTGTTTCTCAAGCGGCAAAATCTGCATTTTTTCCGCGACAACTCGTGTTAAATCAGTCGGCATAATATATCACCTCATACTTTGAGTTTAATTATAATTACTCCAATTCGATTTTATCAATCTTTCGCATAATTTTGTGCGTTTCCGTCAAGGCGGCGATTATCTTTTGATAATGGCGAATATCTTCAAAACTCAATTCTCTGTCAAATCTGTCTTTGAGCCATTTTTGCGCGGGTTGATAACCGCCGATGTAGAATTCCCACGCAACAAGCGGAACATTATCAAAATACTGTTCGCCGTTTATCCAAACTCTGCTGGTTTCTTTTTCCGTATCCGTTAATTCAAAACCGATACTCGTCTGCGTCATTTTGCGGGTAACGATATTGTCGCCGTCTTTCGGATAAGTCGTGATAAATTCTTCGACCTTTGGTGATTCGAGAAGATGAATTTGCCGCAGTTCGCCGCCTAATTCGGCTAACTGCCAAAATGTTGCGGCATCTTTCGGATACGGAACACGCGGAAAATCTATTTTCAAAAATTCCTTGTATTTCTCGCGGTAATTCGGCGAATGCAAAACTGCATAGACGTAATCCAAAATGTCTATCGGCGAAAACGATTGCGGATTTTGGATTTCTGATTTCGGATTCTTTTCCGCTTCAAACTCCAAGCCTAATTTATCGGCAATTTGTTTGACGATTTCTAAATTCAGATTCGGCGTTCGGCTTTCTTTTGCAAACATATCTGATTGTTCGCCTGTATCGGGATAAAGGTAAAGTGGAAATGAAACAGGTCCGCCTCGACGGAACATATTGGTATCTGTTAAAGATTTCGTAATAAAGACACAATCAAAGTATGTTAAATTTGCGGCTTGCGGTTGAGCTACTAGAATTAAACCTAAATTTTCTTTTTTAAGGTGATAAATAGTCTTTTCTCTTGCTCTTCCTAAAAGTTTTGTGTCATAAAAAATACAACCGTTATCAAATGGTCGGTAGGAATAATCATAAACTTTGTCAGTTTCAAATATATGATTTAATCTAACAATATTTTCTTTTAATTGGACAAAGCTATTCGATACTAAATTTGCGTCATCGTGTGTTTTAATTCCGCTTGATTTGAACGGAAAGATTTCAATTATCGCAAATCCTTTTTCATACTGTTGTTCTTCGCTAAAATCTTTTTTAACTAAATAGAAACTTGGTTCTTTGACATCCAACTTTTTCCACTCAATTGTTTTTATTGAGTTTTGAATTAACATTTCATATTTAGCTTCTCTTTTTCCTTGCAAATCAAAATGAAAAACTCCGCCGAGTTCGTTTTTCTTTTTCTTATCTGTTTTGACAAAAATGTTGATGCTTACGCCTTGCATAATGTCGAAAACATTTTGGTCAGGCGAACCGTCAAGGCAAACTTCTTTTTTCTTAGCATTCCCGTGTAAATCGAGAATGTAAATCTTGTCAAAACTTTCAAGTAAATGTTTCCGCATTTGTCGGTGAATAATGCCGTCAATAAAACTGTTATTTGAAATATACGCTAAAATTCCTTCGCCGTTTTTATCAATAAAATACTGCCCGAACCGAATAAATTTGATGTAATCATCGGAAAGCGGTTGGATGTTTCGCTCGTTCAAATCCTTTTTATAATCAGCCGTTAAACTCTCAATCCATTTACTTTTATTGCTGCTGCTCACCGAATAGGGCGGATTGCCGATGACGCACATGACGGGCGTGTCGCGTTTGATGTGGTTTGCTTCGTTGGCTTCGCGGCTCAACCAACCTGCAAATAAAGTTCCCGTGTCGGGATGATGTTCTTCCAGCGAATTGGTGAGATATATTTTGAGGCGTTGCTCTGTGGTCGGTTTGTAGCCCGTTTCGCTAAAAAGCATATCGAGTTTCAGATGCGCCATCGTGTAGGAAGCCATCAGCAATTCAAAACCGTTAAGACGCGGAATCAGATGATTTTCGACATAATTGCTCCAGATTCCCTGTTGTCCTTCAAATTTCCGGTAGATTTGTTTGACGACTTCGGCGAGAAATGTTCCCGTTCCGGTCGCCGGGTCGAGAATCTGAACTTTGTGAACTTCTTTTTCTATCTGTTTGTAACCGCTTGAAGTGCGTTCGTCGCGTGTTTGTGTATCGAGCGTGATTTTCGTTTTGGTCGTATCCGCCAAACCTTGCGGCAAGTTAAATTCCGTTTTCAAAATATCGTCAACTGCACGAACGATAAAATTGACGACGGGTTCAGGCGTATACCAAACGCCTCGCGTCTTGCGGAGTTTCGGGTCGTATTCCGCCAGAAATGTTTCGTAAAAATGAATAATCGGGTCGGTTGCCTGCGTCGCTTTGCCGAAATTTTTGAGCAAAGCCTTAACGTCGGTCGCTCTGAAAATGTCGGCAAGCGCGTCAACAATCCATTTAATACGGTCGTCCAGATCGAATCCGGCAATATGCTGAAATAGTTTTCTCAAAAAAGGATTCGATTTCGGAATAAGTTCCGCCGCTTCCTGCCGCGAAAAACTCGGCAAATGCGGGTCGTGCAATCTCGCGGCAAACATTCCGTAAGCGATTGTCTGCGCGTAAATGTCGGCAAATTCCTTCGGCGTGATGTCGTGAATCAAAACGTCCTGAAAGGCTTGCATCTGCTCTTTCAAAGTGCTGTTGGCATTTGTTTCGTCGTCGCTTTTTAACGCTTCGTTGATTACTTGGGCAAGTATTCGAGCCTTGCCCGCCATCATTTCAGCAAGTTTTTTCGAGTTCGTGATGGTTTGCCCGATATATGAGCAGAAATCTTTTATCAGAGTTGTAAATTGCTCGAAATTCTGCGGCAGAGGTTTAATTTTCCCGTTTTCGATTTTGGCGATTTTTATGGAAGTTACAAATTTGCCGTCAATATACAGATGAAAATCAAGATAATCGGTAATAATCAGATTATTGAGAGATTTGCGGTAACGGTCAAATTGCTCTTTAAATTCCTTTCCGTGCAAATCTTTGCCAATGTCTTTGGCTTCGATGTAGCCGACGGGAATGTCTTTCTTTGTGATAATAAAATCAGGCGCACCGCATTTGATTCTGGCAGGTTCGTTTGTAACCAAAACGCCATTCGCCAAACTTTCAATCAAAGTCTGCAAATCGCCTCTGTAACTGTGTTCGCGGGAGATTCCGGTGATGAATCTTTTGTTTATGTTTTCTAAATATTCTTGAGTTGTCATAGTTTTCGTGAAGGTTGGAACGAAAAATTGCTTATTACAAAAGTATGGCAAAACCTTCCTGCTCGAAATGATTGTCGTGCGTGAGAATTTCCTGCACACCGAGATTTTTCATTGTCAACATCGAAATGCAATCGGTCAAACTATAGCCTTTATCTAAACGATTCTCGTAAAAATCAAGTGCTTCCAGAAAAACTTCGGGCGAATGTGGAAAGTATTCAATTTCCAAATCAACCAAAATATCCCGCGTTGTATCAACGACAATTTGACGCATCTCCGCGCCGTATTCCGAAAAGAAATTCAGAAGTTCGATTAAAACTGTTTCAGTCGTTACAAGGCGCACTTTTCCAGGTTTTTGTTGGGTTTCTTTTGCGCTTTGATGCCATTGGTCTTTCGGGTTAAGCAAAGCCGCCCAATGAAATGTATCAGCGAAAATCTTTTTCATTTTGCCTTTTTCGGTGCGCCGTAAAGATAGTGGTCGTGATTTTCCGCACCGTCGCTTGGCAATTTTGCCCATTCTTCATCAGGAACATTACTACTGATTTCGGCAAGCACTTCCCAAATCGGGCGCGAATCTTTCTTTTTTGCGGAAGATAGTTTTTCTTCAATAAACTCTAAAACTTCTTCTTGCGATTGCAGCGGTAAAGTTTTGACTTTCTCAAAAATAGTTTGGGCAACTTCGGTTTGCATAAATTTTACCTCATTGTTTATTCATCAATTCTTCAATCTCGTCGGCATCTTTGGTAACTTTGGCGGTCAGCCGTTTGACGAGATAAAAGTAAATTAAAAGTTGAAATCAATTATAGCGTTTTCTTTTCGATAATAATTGTCAAACCGCGC
>JBPCPU010000078.1:0-9663 GCA_050998795.1 Pyrinomonadaceae bacterium | reverse complement strand
GCACAATCGGTGCGGACAATTCGGAAGAGACGATAAAACAATACATCAGAAATCAAGGTGACGGTAATCATTCAGGTCAGCTATCGCTCTTCTAATACCTCGCGGCTCTGCCGCGCGGAAATTTATTGAATGTTGACGGCAGACACGTTAAAGTTTCAGTCGAAGATTATAAACAGCTTATTGTCGAACAGCTTTTGAAAGAAGTTCCGACGATTGATAAATTCCGCGCTTGCTGGATTCATCCCGAAGAAAGACGCGAATTGATAAATCATTTGGTTGCCGCGAATGTTTCGCACGAACTGATTAAAAATATCGGCGATATGATAGATTATGACCTTTACGACGTTTTAGCCGAAATCGCTTATGGCATCAATCCGCGCAAGCGGCAAGAGCGTGTGTTTGCCTTTACCTATAAACACGAAGATTGGCTTTTGAGTATGCCGAAAGAAACACGCGAAACGATTAAAGCGATTGTCGAACCTTTCGCCGTTGGCGGAACGGAAGAACTCGAAAATCCGAGTGTTCTGCAAATGCCGAGTGTCCAACGCGCAGGCGGAATGAAAGCACTTCAAGCCGCAGGCAAACAACCGAGAGAAGTTTTGCAGGAAGCCAAAGAACGTCTTTTTGCTGCGTAAGATTAAAGATAAATGCTTTTAGATTTTGAACAACTTTGGGAAAAACTTATCAATGGCGATGAGTCAACCGAGATTGAAGCCAAACGCGGTGAAGATGTCGGTAAAAGCATTCTCGAAACCATTTCCGCATTTGCAAACGAGCCGGACAACGGCGGCGGTTATTTTTTGCTTGGTATTGTCAAAAAAGAAAACGCTCTTTTCCCTGATTATCAAATTATCGGTGTAAGCGACCCGGACAAAGTTCAAACGACTTTAGCGACGGTTTGCCGCGATTCAATGCAGCCGCCTCTGCGTCCGACGATTTGGACGGAAACACTTGACGGCAAAACGGTTGTCCTCGCCTATATTGCCGAAGCGCAGCCGCACGAAAAGCCTGTTTTTATTAAAAGCAGAGGAATTATGAACGGCGCGTATCGGCGCATCGGTTCTACCGACCAGAAATGCACTGATGAAGACATAGCCTTTCTCGTTCAAAATCGCGGGCATCAAAGTTTTGACAAAACGATTTTGCAGCAAACGACGATTGATGATTTTGAGCCGCGAGCGATACAGGAATATCGGAACATACGGACAAAAGTTAATCCGAACGCTTCCGAATTAAGTCTTTCAGATGCGGAACTGCTTGACGCGCTTGGCGCAACCGAGATGCAGAACGACAAACGATGTGCGACGGTTGCGGGCATTTTGCTTTTCGGAAAACAGACCGCCTTAAGGAAACATTTTCCGATGACGCGGGTTGATTATATTCGCGTTCCCGGACGCGAATGGCTGTCAGATGCCGACCAACGCCTTGACCTTGAAATGCGCGAAGCATTGCTGCTGCTGATTCCGCGACTTATCAATCAAATTTTAGACGACATTCCGAAAGGCGTTTTCTTTTCCGAAAATAGTCCGATACGAGAAGATGTGCCGCTTGTTCCGTTGCGTGCCATTCGTGAGGCTGTCGTTAATGCCTTGATGCACCGTAACTATCGCACCGATAAAACAGTAATGATTATTCGTTACAGCAATCGCTTGGAACTACATAATCCGGGTTACTCGCTAATTGCCGAAGAAAAATTAGGCGAACCGCACGCCACGCAAGCGAGAAATCCGCGTATTGCCGATGTTCTGCACGACCTCAATCTTGCCGAAACAAAAGGCACGGGCATTCGGAAGATACGCGAATTGATGGAAAAGGCTAATTTGACCTTACCGCTTTTCGAGTCTGACCGTGCCAAAGACGGCTTTACCGCTTCGCTTTTTACAGTTCATTTTTTCGAGCAATCCGATATTGATTGGCTGACGAATTTTAAGGATTGCGGTTTGAAAGACGAAGAAGCGCGGGCGTTAGTTTTTGTGAACAAAACAGGCATTATCAATAATTTATTATATCGTGAGCTTAATCGCGGCATAGACACGCTGGAAGCAAGCCGCGCTCTGCAACGGTTACGAGATTTGGAATTGATTGAAACCAGAAGCAAAGGCGCGGGAACTTATTACGTTACCGGAAAGCGAATGTGGCAAGCCGAAGGCATAACCTCACCGTTAAGCGCGTCGAACCCTACAGACAAGACGTTATCTGTGGAGTTGAACCCTACAGATAACGTAAGCATTCCCGGTTTGCCTGTTCACATCAGCGAAGCTGTTGATAAACTTGGACAAAGAGCCACAGCCGACGAAATAAAATATGTCATTAAAAAGCTGTGCGGTTGGCGGGCTATACAGGCAGCGGAGTTAGCCGCGATTCTTAAACGTAGTCAGCCATACATACAAGAAAAGTATCTGCGTCCGATGATTCGCAGCGGCGAACTGCGCTACACATACCCGGACAACTCGGCGCATCCGCATCAGGCTTACAAAGCCGCGAGCAAATCTAAAAAGAAATAATGCAAGACGAAACGCTTACTGAAACTCTATCTTTAACCGATGAAGAAACGCCGTTGCCGGAAGGTTGGCGTTTAGTTCGTTTGGGCGATGTTTGTTATCAAGGCAAAATGATAATTGAGCCTTCATCTGAAAAGGCGAAAAATTTACCGTATCTAGGGCTTGAATCTGTTGAAAGCGGAACGGGAAAGATTTTATCGAGCGCAAGCGAAGTTTTATCTGATGAAGGCAAAAGCACAACATTTTATTTCAACTCAAAACACATTCTTTACGGTAAGTTGCGACCTTATTTGAATAAAGTTGCTCTACCGGATTTTGAAGGACGTTGCACAACGGAAATGATTCCGTTACTGCCGACCGAAGATGCGGCGCGAGAATACTTACTTTTGATTTTGAGAAGGCAAGAAACCGTTAATGCCGTGATGCGCGAAACGACAGGCTCACGAATGCCGCGAGCCGATATGACTACGCTTCTCAATCTCAAAATTCCACTTCCGCCTACGATTGAAGAACAAAGACGGATTGCCGCAATTTTAGATGAGCAGATGAAAGCGGTTGAGAGGGCGCGTTTAGCCGTTGAAGAACAACTCAAAGCCGCTCGCCTTTTGCCGAATGCTTTTCTGCGTTCCGTCTTTGAAAGCGAAGATGCACAGAGTTGGCAAAAGAGAAAGTTAGTTGAAATAGGTAAAATAAAAGCAGGCGGCACACCAAGCAGAGGCAATAAAAATTACTTCAAAGGAAATATAAATTGGGTAAAAACACTCGACCTTAATTGTAGTCTAGTAAAAAGCACCGAAGAACAAATTTCCGAAGATGCTCTTTCCTCAATGCGTGGTGAAGTTTTACCTGTTGGAACTGTGATGGTTGCGATGTATGGCGGCGCGGGAACTATCGGAAAATCTGGCTTATTAGGAATTGAAGCGACAACAAATCAAGCAGTTTGTTCAATCCTTCCAAACAAAGAAACATTTGTTTCCGACTTTTTGCATTTTTGGTTAGTGTATATTCGACCAGAATGGATGAGATTTAGTAGCGGCAATCGTAGAGACCCAAATATAAATAAAAATGCGGTAGAACAAATGCTTTGTCCGCTTCCATCAATCAACCAACAAAGGACATTCGCCGAAAAATTAAACGAGCAAATGCAGGAAGTTGAAAAACTCAAAAAGACTTTGACCGAACAACTCGAAGCGATTAAGAAAATGCCGTCTGCTCTGCTTCGCAAGGCTTTCGCGGGCGAGATTTAGAAATCAAATTCAATTATGAAGGGGTGAGAAATGTTAAATTTTAGTTGCACAGAACTCTATCAGCAAGTAAATGTACAGGGCGGCGCTACTGAGATTAAGCTAATAAACTTAGTGGACTTTTCAAATTACCGATTTCTTCATCCTGAAGGGAGAAGGTTGATAAAAAAATGGTTTAGCTTTGGAGAAAGCATCTGGAATAAAAACAATGACAACATTTACGAGCCTTTTATTTTTACTTGGTTTGCTTTTAATGGTTGGGGGGCTTGTATTACAAGTGCTGATACCGACGCGGATATTATGGATTCACTTGCAACCAATAAAGAAATAAATGTTGCGTTCGATAATTTCTTACAAGAAAACTCAGAATCTGATTTTCTATCCAAAACAAAATGGTTTTTTGATATTCTGCCTATTTTCGATGCAAAAGAATTAAACAAATTAGAATTATTTGAGAATAACTACCAAGACCGCGAGACTCAAGTGCGAGATTATTATACAAATCTAAAGAATCATTACGATAATGATAAAACCCTTACTCCCGATCAGAGGACGAGAAAATTAAGCAAATCTTTTAGCCCAAAATGTTGGAAGCGGCATCTTGATTGTACCGAAGGAATAACTTTAGACTGGTCACATTTTCTAAAAGCAGTTTACCAAGTTAGATGTAATCTATTTCACGGACAAAAGGGGAATGAGTCACCTATGAACAAACAGAATGTTGAAGCCAGTTTTTTAACTTTATTTAATTTCCTGAAAGAAACAGGTTTTTTACAACGATAATTTTAGATTTTATGACTGCAAAAATAGCAAAAGCGAAATCAAACGGAAAATCCTTCAACACTCAACAGTCGGTTAATCAAACCGTCAAAAGCATCTGCGATATTTTGCGCCGTTCAAATTGCAAAGGTGCGATGCAGTATGTTCCCGAACTAACTTGGATTCTCTTTTTGCGGATTCTTGACGAGCGCGAACAAAAAGAAGCCGAAGAAGCGCAAATGTTCGGCAGAAGTTTCGAGCCGTCTTTGGCAGAGCCTTACCGTTGGCACGATTGGGCGGCAACGCCCGAAGATTCGCTTATGACGATACGCGACGGCAAGCCGCAAGGCTGGAAACGCCGCGAGCTTGAAGAAGGCAAAACTAACGGCTTTATCGCTTGGGTAAATTCCGAGCTTTTGCCGTATCTGCACGATTTGGAAAAACAACCGAATGCAAGCCCGCGCCAAAAAGTTATCAGCGAAGTAATGTCAGGCGTGAAACAAGTTCGCGTTGATACCGATAAAAACTTTCTCGACGTTTTGGACAAAGTTCATTTAATCAGCGAGCAAAACATTGATACAACGCATCTTTTTCCGCTTTCGCAAGTCTTTGAAGGTTTGCTCTTAAAGATGGGCGAAAAAGGCAACGACGGCGGACAATTCTTCACGCCGCGTGAAGTCATTCGCGCAATGGTCAAAGTGGTTGACCCGAAAATCGGCGAAACCGTTTATGATGCGGCTTGCGGAACGGGCGGATTTCTAGCGCAAGCCTACGAATATATGATTGGCGAGAACGGCGAGAAAGCTAAAGCTGGAAGTGATTTCGACATTCTCAAATATCAAACTTTTTTCGGACGCGAACAAGACGACATCACTTATACAATCGCTCTAGCAAACTTGGTTTTGCATCAGATTGACCGTCCGCACATCTGGCACGGTAACGCTCTGACGGGCGATGCCACTTATGACGGGCTTTATGTCAACGCGCCGGATAAATTCGATGTAATCCTAATGAATCCGCCTTTCGGCGGCAAAGAAGGCATTGCCGCACAAATCAACTTTGAGTATAAAACGGGCGCAACTCAAGTTTTATTCTTGCAGCTTGCAATGAAGCAGTTAAAAGACGGCGGACGCTGCGGCATCGTTTTAGACGAAGGCGTTTTGTTTCGGACAAATGAACAATCCTTTGTTAAAACAAAAAGAAAATTGCTTGATGAAAACGATTTGTATTGCATCATCAGTTTACCCGGCGGCGCATTCACAGCCGCAGGCGCAGGCGTGAAAACCAATCTGCTTTTCTTCACTAAAGGAAAGCGAACCGAAAAGATTTGGTATTACGATTTGTCAGATATAAAAATCGGCAAGAAAACGCCTTTGACCTTAGAGCGTGTCTGAAAAGTCTCCGTCAGTCGGTTAAGATGAATTCATGACTAAAAGAATTTATCCTTGTGATCTCTCTGACGGAGAATACAAGTATCTCAAAAAGTGTCTGCCCAAGCAAAAACAATTTGGCAGACCGCCGGAACACACGCGGCGCGAGATTTTGAACGGGATCTTTTATTTGCTCAGAACCGGCTGCGCGTGGCGATATTTACCAAAGGATTATCCGCCGTGGAAGACCGTGTATCATTATTTCAGGGCGTGGCGCAAATGCGGTTGGTGGAAGAAGACTAACAAACGTCTGCGTCGGTTGTTACGCTTAAAGAGTGGACGCTCCGCTCAATCGAGTGTCGGGATAATAGATTCGCAAAGCAGCAAAACCGTGGACACGGCGCGCGAAGCAGTCAGTTTTGACGGCGGCAAAAAGGTCAAAGGCAGGAAGCGACATCTGCTGGTCGATAGTCTTGGGTTATTGATAGTGGTGGTGGTTCACGCAGCGGGCATCTCGGAGACAGCCGGAGCGCGAGAGGTTTTGGCAGAGTTAGTCGGCAGATGGTGGAGACTGAAATTGATCTGGCTTGATGGCGGCTACAAAGGGTCGTTGATTGAGTGGATCAAAGGCTTAGAGCGATGGCGCGAGGTAACTTTGGAATGGGTTTTGAAATTAGAGGGTGAAAAAGGTTTCAAACTCCTGCCGAAACGGTGGATAGTGGAGCGGACGTTTGGGTGGTTAAGCAAGCAGCGCAGATTGTCAAAAGACTACGAAGGATTATGTGAAACGAGCGAAGCGATGGTTTATGCGGCGATGATTCGCTTGATGCTCGCTCGTTTGGACTCTTGAATGACTTTTCAGACACGCTCTTAGATAAATTCGATGAGTTTTTCCGCCATTTGCCAGAAAGAGGCGACAGCGAAAGAAGTTGGACAATAGACTTTGCCGCACGGCGCGAAACCGCCCGAACACAAGCCGAACCGTTCAAGCAAAAAGTTCGTGAACTCGAAAACGAAGCCTACCAAGTCAAAGAAAAAGTAAAGCAGTTGAAACAACAATTGTTGCAAAACAAAGACGAAATAATCGAACTGCAAACAAAGATTTTCGATTTAGAAATCAAAGCAAAAGAAAATCGTGCCAAAGCCGAAACGATAGAGAATGCTATCTATGACATCAAAGCAGTCAATCCGAATGCGAAGGATACAACGGACAAGCGAACACCTTCGGAGTTATTAGAATTCATTGGCGGAAAATCAAATGAAGTGCAAAGGGCTTTGGATAGATTAAAAACAATTTTTTAATTTTTAAGATGTAAATGTTTCGGTTATCGGCTCTACGATTTGAACGACGAAGAAATTGCTATTGTCAAAGATAACTAAAAAATTTTATGACTATAAAAAGAAAAAGCCCGCGTATAAGAACTAAAATAACACACTCTATTGTGAATGGTATGCTTGGAGACAAACCGATTACTCCAGAGGAACTAAAGAGAATCAAAAGGGGCGGTTTTGGTAAAGATGAATATGAAGGCGAAGGGCTTCCCGAAAAAGTATTAAAGGAAGGCGAACATCGCTTCTTTGATTTTACATTTGATATGCGTTTCTCTCACGACAAAGAAGGAACGATTGAAGTTTCATTTGCAGAAAAAAATTCTGGGAAACACACGAAAAAACTTTATGAAGGATTGAGTGAAAAACAGTCTTGCAACGCAAAAGCGATTTTTGAAAGAAATATTCGCCGATTTATTTCTGACGCTTGCTACACACTCACTTTGGCTTGTATAGAAAAGCAAAGCGAAGATTTAACAAAGAGAAAAGAACTTTTGGAAAATATAGATGAGCATACTTCAAAAAGTTACAGAGAAATTCTAGCTTTAGGACACGAAAGAATACTTGAAGAAACCGAAGAAAACGGTATAAAGACAGAAAAATCGGAATTTATTGATGTCGGCGCAAGACCGAAGACGGAGTTGGAAATAGAAAAGGAAAAGCAGGAATTTGTGAAAGCTGTTTTCGACGCTTTAGGATTGATTGAAATGGAAGGCGGGAAAAAGACGCAAACTGATATTGGTTTGATAGTTTTTGAAAAGGAATTGGAAACTAAAGAAAATATAGATGTATCTTCGAGAATGAAACGCGCCCTAAGCAAATACAACTTAATCTTCAAAATATTATTGCAGGAATATAACGAAAAAAAAATGGCTGTTAAATAAATTATTTATTCGCCAGAAAAGAATTTTATTCTATTTTAAATTGTCGTTAGTTCAAATGAGTTTACCTTATTTGAACTAACGATTTTTTATTTTGGGAGAATTTTTCAAATGACACAAAAATTATTGACAGTAAAAGAAGTAAGCGAAATTTTGGATTTGAAACCGGCGCGGATTTACGAATTGACGCGGGAAAAGAAAATTCCGTTTGTCCAGATCGGTGAAAGACAATACCGATATTCGGAAACAGCTTTGGCGAATTGGATCGAGAACGGCGGAAACCGGCAAAGCGAGGTGAGCGAAAATGCAAAATAAAAAAGCCCTCGTTTTTGGCGAAACGGAAGGCTTTGATAAAACTTTTGAACAAAGTAATTTTAAGCCTAATCAAGTTTCACGTCAAGGAATACAGCAAGCCCTAGATTTTTACGCGGCAAGTTTGCCTGCTATAAAGATACGCGAAAATCAAATTGAAAGGAGAAAGAAGCGATGACACAAACTTTTAAACTTTCTCTTTTCAAACACAAGCGCGATACTAAGCCGCAAATCGTCGAGCGAAGCTGGCAGCAATTGTGCGAAAAATTCAAAGCGCCGGAAGTCAGATTTGAAAAAGACGGTTTGCTATTTTCGCCCGCCGTCTTTGAACCGGCTTATCGGTTAAAAGAAAACGTGCGTGAAGTTTCAATGCTTGTTTTGGACATTGACCATAACACCGAACTTGAAACGCTTAAAGCGCAGCTTGAAACATTTAATTCGGCATTTGCAATTTATTCGACTCATTCACATTTGCGCCGAACCGAAACAAACCTAAATGCCGAACCGCGTTTCAGAGTTTGCTTGCCGCTTGCGTCGGCTATTCCCGTAAAAGATTTTCCAGCTTTGTGGCAATACGCAAAACAAAAGACGGGATTGCCGCTTGATGAAAGCGCGAAGGATTCGTCAAGAATGTTTTACACTCCGGCAATCGCCGCGCTCAATGCGCCTTATATCTTTGAATTAAAGGACGGTGCGTTTTTCGATTGGCAGAATTTACCGCTTGATTCATTATCAGCAAACGGCAGCGCGAACGGCGACAATGGCAAAATTCTCGATGCCGTCGTT
Organism: Pyrinomonadaceae bacterium; assembly: GCA_050998795.1. Taxonomy (GTDB): domain Bacteria; phylum Acidobacteriota; class Blastocatellia; order Pyrinomonadales; family Pyrinomonadaceae. The sequence goes on along the minus strand of JBPCPU010000078.1, from coordinate 481 downwards.
TTCGAGTATCACGAAGACCGCCACGCCGAACTTTGCCGACGAATCGAAGCGCGAGCTAAAGCGACCGGGCGCGGCGGATACGAGATGAAATGCCCCGCACATAACGGCAACGGCGATTCATCGTTATTTTACGATCCATCAAAGCAAACCGTTGCTTGTCTGAAAAAGCCGGATCAATGCAGTTATTTCGATATTTTGGCAGCGTTCGGTATGTCGAAAGATAAACTGCCAAGCCGCGAAAATACCGATAAACAAAAAAAGGAATTTGAAGAAGCCGAAACAAAGATCAAACCTTTTCCCGTGCCAAATGAAAAATGCTTCGACGGTTTGGCGGGCGATTTTGTCCGCCTGATTGAGCCGCACACCGAAGCCAGTCCGATGGCTTTGCTGGCTCAATTTCTCGTTTATTTCGGAAACATCATCGGACGCACGGCATATATGCAAATCGAAGGCGACAGGCACTTTACAAACCTGTTTTGCA
>JBPCPU010000038.1:0-10558 GCA_050998795.1 Pyrinomonadaceae bacterium | reverse complement strand
CAAGTGTAGCTTTTGAGACTTGAAATTAGTCCACGGCAATCCAAATCAAAACATTCCCAAAATCTCAGAAAAAAACTTCAAACTTTAGTTGCGCTATAATTATTCGGAGAGATATTTTCGCTTATATTCTTCCAAACTTTTGTCAGCATTTTTCAATTTGCTGGTACCAATTGGATCTGTGTTTTCGATTTGCGCGATTTCCGGTTTTTTGAGCATTTTATAACCGATTGTCCCCGCGATGGCGATCACGCCAATCCAAAACAAATACCATAATGCGCTGTAGAAGATTCCGACCAAAGTAAAACCGAGCATTACCGCGATGAAAATTCCGATTCCGATGAGAATTATTTTTATCAAGTTCATTTTGTCTAAATCCTTCGTCGTTAAAATCATTATTCGTGCAAAAGTTAATCTTATCGTATAATTTCAGACATCAATAATCAAACTTTTTGAGGAAACAAAATTGATTTCAAACGGCGTAACACTCAGGGAAATTGCCGAAAAATTAAATGCCGAAATTCACGCGAACGAAACCGCTGTGGTTTCAGACGTAACGCACGATTCGCGGCAAGCGGGAACGGGGTCGCTGTTTGTCGCCGTGCGCGGTTTGACGATGGACGGACATCGGTTTGTCGAAGACGTGATGCGGCGCGGCGCGGTCGGCATAATCTCGGAATTCGATGCGCCGGAAAATTTTCAGGCGGCGTGGCTGAAAGTTTCGGATGCGAGAAAAGCATTGGCACAAGCCGCCGCAGTTATCAACCGAAATCCTTCGCACCAATTAAAGCTCGTCGGAATTACCGGCACGAACGGCAAAACCACGACGACATATTTAATCTTTGCGCTGGCGAAAGCCAACGGCGATAAAGGTGCGATGCTGACAACGGTTGAATACCGCATCGGCGAAAAAAGCGAACCGGCGGTGCGAACCACGCCCGAAGCGTCCGACACCAACCGATTTTTGCGCCAAGCGGTCGAGGAAAATTGCCAAATGGCGGTGATGGAAACTTCATCGCAGGCGATTGATTTGCATCGCTGCGACGCGCTTCGTTTTCGAGTGGCGGTTTTTACGAACTTGACGCGCGACCATTTGGATTATCACCAGACAATGGAAAATTATTTCGACGCGAAAAAGCAATTGTTTGATGGACGTTTGGGCGAAAAGCCCGCGTCGAGCGTGATAAATATTGACGACGATTGGGGCGCGAAATTAGCGACCGAATTAAAAGCAAACGGACAAAAAGTTATAACTTTCGCGCAAAACAATCCGGCTGATTTAACTTCGGAAAACATCGAAGTTTCGTTGATAAAAGGCACGTCTTTTACTCTAAAAACTCCAAACAGCGAAAAGAAAATCATTTCGCCGTTGGTCGGCAAACCGCACGTCTATAATATGCTCGCGGCAACCGCCGTTTCATTGGAACTCGGTTACGATTTGGATTTAATCGCGGAAGGTTTGAAAACCTGCATCGGCGCACCCGGACGTTTTGAACGAGTCGAACACGACGGCGATTTTGCGGTTGTCGTTGATTACGCGCATTCTGACGACGCACTTTTAAATACTCTGATAACGGCGCGGGATTTAACTGACGGCGGAATAATTACGGTTTTCGGCTGCGGCGGCGACCGCGATAAAACGAAACGCGCACCGATGGGCGAAGTTGCCGGAAATCACAGCGATTTGGTTATTGTAACTTCCGACAACCCGCGCACGGAAAATCCTCTGCAAATTATTTCCGAGATAGAAAAAGGTTTGAAACAAACAAGCTGCCCGTATTTAGTTATTTCCGACCGGCGCGAAGCAATTCATCAAGCAATCGTCAAAGCCAGACCGAACGACGTTGTATTAATAGCCGGAAAAGGACACGAAACTTACCAGATTGTCGGTAACGACAAGTTTCATTTCGACGACCGGGAAATTGCGAAAGAAGCGTTAAATCTTTTAATGGAAAATGGATAACATTTTAATGGAAAATGGATAATTAGAAAATTAATTATATTTTCCGTTATCCATTTTCCATTTTCCATTTTCCATTTTCCATTGATTTCAGTCTTCCCGAAGCGTGTCAATAAATTTTTCAAGAAAATCCTTTTGCGCGTCTGAAAGTTCAATAAAACGCATCGCAAATCCGATTTCAAAAACGTGGTTGACGACTTCACCCCAAAACTGAATTTTCCTGCCGTCGGTTAAAGGGAAGAAAACTTTGACGTTTTCGCCGTCTTCGACATCGCCCGAACACAGAACGAAACAACCTTGAGTATTAATATCGCTGATAGTACCCGATTTTCTGCCGACAAGACCTTCCCATTCGGTTTCGATTTTGATGTTGAATCGTTTATTATTTCGGCGGTCGTGTCCGCTTCTTCTGTCACCTGTTGGCATTCGTTAAATTTCCTCGCTCGTTTCCGTTTGATTTCCTCTCGTCAAATAATAATAAACGGGCAATCCGATTAAAATCAGGAAAACTCCGACAAATGATTGAAGCGGAGCTGAAGTAATTGTATTTATCAAAAGCCAACCGGCAACCAGTATAAACAAAATCGGCACAACCGGATAACCAAATGTTTTATATGGTCTTTCCGCATCGGGATATTTTTTGCGAAAGACAAAAACCGAAGCGGTTACGAACGCATAAAAAATCCACGAACCGAAAATAACGTAATCGGTCAAAGTATCGAACGAACCCGACAAAGCCAGCAAACAAGCCCAAATTCCCTGCACAACCAAAGCGACAACCGGAACATGAGTAGCAGACAAGTTCCCCATTGATTTGAAAATCACGCCGTCTTTTGCCATCGCATACGGCACACGCGCGCCTGTCAAAATTGATGTGTGAAGCGTGCCGATTGACGAAGCCATCAAACCCGCCGTCATCAAAACCAACGCGCCCGCGCCCAAAAATCTGACCGCGACTTCCTGCGCGACGGAAGAATTTTTCGACACCGAAGCAATCTGCGTCGGGTCAAGCACATAAAAATAAGCGATATTGACAAACACATACAGCAAAATTATTAAAATCGTGCCGCCGATAAGCGCAATCGGGATATTGCGCTGCGGATTTTTCACTTCACCGGCAATCAAAGTTAAATTATTCCAACCGTCATAACCCCACAACGCGCCGAGCATCGCCGCGCCGAAACCCGCCGCAAAAGACGTTCCCGCCACGCCGTATCTGACAGTTTCCGCCACGCCTTCGCACGTTCCGCCGTCGTTCAACATCCCGAAATGCGCGAAATTTCCGTCAGCAAGTAAAAACGCGCCAACGCCGACGAGCAGAACGAGCGCAATCTTGACAAATGTCAGGAAAGTTGCGATTTGACCGCCAATCGAAACCGAAGCACAGTTTATTGTCGTGATAATGACAATCATCATTACGGCAACAAGTTGAAGCGAAGTTAATTCATAATCAAATCCAAAAGCATTTGTTTGAAAAAGTGTCTGCTTTAACTTTCCGCCAAGCAAATCGTTCAAAAAAATCGCAAACGCCACGGCAACAGCCGCTTGCGAACCTGTTTTGGCAATAAAAATCTGCATCCAGCCGTAAAGAAAACTCCAAATGCGCCCGTAAGCGTCGCGCAAAAAGATATATTCGCCGCCCGCTTGCGGTTTCATCGCGGAAAGTTCGGCATAAGTCAACGCGCCGGCAAGCGACAAAACGCCCGCCGCAATCCACGCGATAATTACCCAGGTCGGGCTTCCGACATTGCACGTCATCACTCTTGCTTTGAGAAAAACGCCCGTGCCAATGACGTTTCCAATGATAATCGAAATCGCCGCAATGAGTCCGAGTGCGCGAACCAACGAGATATTATTTGAATTTGGAGTCATATTTTTTAGAATTGGCAAAAGAAGTAGATTGCGATATATTACGATAAATTGTCCTTAAAAGGAAAACAAAACTTCGTGTTAGAATTTTTGTGTGCGCGAAATCAAACTTTCAGCCGATGAATTAATTGAAACTTTGCTCAACCTCGAAAATGAGCGAAATGTTTGTATTTTAGACAGTTGCGGCGTAAACCATCTCAATTCGCACCTTTTGATTGCCGGTTTTAATCCCGTCGAAGTTTTGCGAATTACGAACGATAATCCAACCAAAACGCTCAGGATTTTAGACAAAAAACTTTCGCGCAAAAATTTGGCTTGCATTTTTACAATGTCTTACGATTTCGGCTTGAAACTCGAAAATATCAAACCGCGAGAGAAAGAATTCCACGCTTTTGACGAGCCTGATTTGTTTCTGGCTTTTTTCGATTGTTTAATCGTTCACGATTATAATTTGCATAGAACATTTCTTGTCGGAAACGAAAAGAAGTTTAATGAGATTGAAAAGATTTTGTGTGAATCGCTTAATGTTAGCGCGTTTCGCGCTAACATTAAGCCGAAATGCGCGGCAAAAGTTTTTTCCAATTTTACACGCGAAAACTATATCGCCGCCATCAATAAAATTAAAGAACACATTCGTCAAGGCGACACATATCAAACAAACTTAACACAGCAGCTTCGCGCCGAATTGCCGGAAAATCTCACGCCGCAGGAAATTTTTCATCGTTTGCGGAAACAACATCCCGCGCCGTTTGCGGCTTTTATCAACAGACAAAATGATTTTGTCGTCAGTATCTCGCCCGAAAGGTTTTTTAAAGTCCAAAGTCCAGAGTCCAAAGTCCAAAGTCGAAGCATTTTCGCTTCGCCGATTAAAGGAACTCGTCCGCGTGGAAAAACAAAAGCAGGAGATTTGCAATTAAAAAATGAACTTTTAACAAGCGCAAAAGACCGCGCCGAAAATGTGATGATTGTTGACCTTTTGCGAAATGACATCGGTAAAGTTTGTAAATTTGGCAGCGTCAAAGTCGAAAAGTTATGCGATTTGGAAGAACACCCGACACTTTTTCATCTTGTTTCGACAATCAAAGGCGAACTGTGCAAAAACCTGAATTTGTCCGACATCATCAAAGCCGTTTTTCCCTGCGGTTCAATCACGGGCGCACCGAAAATCCGCACAATGCAGATAATTGACGAAATAGAAACCGCAGCGCGAGGTCTTTCAATGGGCGCAATCGGATGTTCAATTCAAGATTCAAGATTCAAGATTCAAGATTTAAAAACTCACCACTCATCACTCACCACTCACCACTATCTTGATTTGAGCGTGGCGATTCGCACAATGGTCATCAAGAGTAACGAAACGATTTTTAATGTCGGCGGCGGTATCGTGATTGACAGCGTTCCCAAAAATGAATACGACGAAACGCTCATCAAAGCCAAGGCTTTGATGAGCGCGATTGACGGAAAACTTATCGCGTGAATTTGCCGGGAACTTTTTCTTTTTTTCGGTGTCTAACTCTACTAATACCGATTCAAATTGAGATGTGCGTCAAAAGGGGTGGAAGCCGAGGCTTTCAAGGAGGACTGCAAGAGCCACCATGGATTGAGGAAAGCCCGCGCTCACGCCCTCAGCTTCCGCCATTGATACGCATAATGCTTCTTGAATTGGTATAAAAGGAGAAAAATAAATGAATTCAACAAAACCAAACATAAATGTAACGCCTTTGATTGATATACTGCTTGTTCTACTGATAATTTTTATGGTCATTTCGCCGATAAAGCCGACGAATTTTAAAGCGAAAATTCCACAGGAATCTAAACAAGGCGGCGAACCGCATATCAATACTTTGATTGTTGCGCTAAATTCCGATTCTTCGCTCAGACTCAATACGGAAAATAATTTAGGAACAGTCGAAGAACCGGAAAAACTTATCGCGCGGCTTTCGCAAATTTTTAAGGAACGCACGGAAAATCGTGTTTACTCGGAAGATGCGGAACTTAGAAATGACTTGCCGGAAAACGAAAAAATAGAAAAAACCGTTTTTATCAAAGCCCCGCGTTCGGTTGATTACGGCAGAGTTGCAAAGTTGATTGACGCGGTTAATCTTTCAGGCGCAAAGCCGATTAGTTTGCAGATTGACGATTTACAATAAATTCCATTTAACACCGCTTGCTTCCCGCGCGATTTTCACGCCGACCAATAATTGAATGTAGAATTCTCTCTATTAATTCACTCCGGGTTTTAACAAAACGTCAGTTCGAGATAAGCAAAAGTAGAAAGATTGATAGCCGCAAAAATGCACAAAAGCCGCAAAAATGAAAATTAGAAACAATCTTTTTGTGTTTTTTGTGCATTTTTGCGGCTATTATTTCTTGTCCCGAACTGACGTTAACAAAAAATCTTTTCTTTTTCCGCGAATTAGTGATAATTTGTTAGATAAACTTTTCTCAGTTATAGCTAACACAAATTATGCTTGCGGTAAATACGGTCTTGCAAGAACGCTATCGAATTATCCGCCTACTCGGACAGGGCGGAATGGGAGCGGTCTATGAAGCGATTGACGAAAGGTTTGGCGAGCCGATTGCGCTTAAAGAAATACTTATCGAACTTGCCAATTCAGCCAATGAAAAACAGAAAGATTCAATAATCAAGGCTTTTGAACGCGAGTCAAAATCTCTTGCCAAAGCCAGACACGAAGTTGTTCCGTATGTCAGAGATTATTTTACCGAACTCGACCGTCAGTTTTTGGTAATGGAAATGGTCGAAGGCGATGAATTGGCTGATTTGCTTGAGAAACGCAAAAGTCCTTTTCCGCTTGAAGACGCTTTAAAGTGGTTGGATCAATTGCTTGACGCGCTCGATTATCTTCATACACTTAAACCGCCGATAATTCACCGCGATATAAAACCGCAAAATCTGAAATTAAATCTGCGTAGAAAAATCAAACTACTCGATTTCGGCATCGCCAAGAGCGCAGATACTACGTCCTCGCTCACCAATCACACATTCGTCGGAGCAACTCTTAATTATTCCCCGATTGAACAGATTCTGCGTGTCATTGACCCGACGTTTCGAGAGTTCATCATTCTCAAACACAAAGAAGAGGCGGAAAAAGTTCTCAATCAAAGCACGGATGCAAGATGCGATATTTACTCGCTCGGAGCAACTTTCTATCATCTTCTGACAAACCATTTGCCGGTAAATGTCGTTAAGCGAACCGTCGAAGTTTGGTCAGGCAAAGCAGACCCTTTGATAAATCCTGCGGAACTTAATCGTGAAATTCCCGCGTCCATTGCCGATTGTCTGCTAAAAGCGATGGAAGTTGAACGCGACAACCGCTTTTCTTCGGCACTTGAGATGCGGGAAGTGTTACAGACGGCGATTGCGGAAGAAAGGCGAAACAAACAAACGGGAAATATAGCCGCGATAGCCGAACAAAGGCGTTTGCGGATTGAGCAGGAAGAAAGAAAACTTCAAGAACAACGCTTGATGCAAGTCAAGACCGAAAGACTAATCGCGGGAGATGAAATAAAAGTTGAAACACAAAATGAAGTTTCTTCCGATACAAAAACCTCGCCGTCCGAAGTGTCAAACTCACAACCTCTCAATACTCAGCCTTCTGTTTCAGAACCCTCTTTTACAGAGTCTTTGCCGATAGATGTTTCCAATACTCAGCCATCGGGAAGCGTTTCAAAAGCGGAATTGACCGGAACAGCGTATTTTAACAAAGTGTTAATTGAGAAAAAGCAAACTATACCTGAACCTTTGCTTGTTGCGAACACAGAATATAACTCTAAATCTAACGCTAAACCTTTTTGGATATTGCCGATAGCTGCATTGAGTATTTTGACGGTTGGCGGAATCGGCGGTTTTGTTTTGATGAACAATTCAGGTTCGACTAATTCAAACAAACCTGCGGCAAATGTTGTGATTTCCAGTCCGACCATTACGCCGACAGTCGCCCCAAGAACGTCGCCGACACCTTTGCCGGTGCAGGACAAACCCGACAAAATTAACGAAAAACCTAAACCGTCGGTTATACCAACGCCGAACAGAACGCCGCTACAAAATCCGGTAAAAACACCGTTGACACGACAGAAAACTCCGAAGCCAAAACCGACGCAAGACCCGAATTGTGTTTTTACCAACACTTGTCAATAGAATTTTCTTGGCAGTTTTTATGACTTGAGTTATGATTTGATAAAAGGCAGAAGCCCGCGCATTAAAGGCAGAAGCCCGCACGTCAGTAAGGGCTAAAGAAGTTAAGGCTAAAGAAGAAAAGCCCGCGCTCACGCTTGGGCTTCCGCCCTGTTCAAAAGGCAGAAGCCCGACTGTCAAGAAGGGCTAAACAAAGAAGAAAAGCCCGCGCTGACGCTCAGGCTTCCGCCAATTATTTAAATATGAAACATATACGCCAACTACTTTTATTTTCAATCGCTTTCCTACTGCTATTCGGCTTTTCCATCTTTCGGTTGCAAAGCACCGCCGCGCAAACCAAGCCTTTGACATATCCCGAAATTAACACGGCTTTAAATAGCAAACTTCCCAACAAGGTTTTCAAAAATAAGACCAAACTGATAAATTGGCTGATTATTCAGATAAAGCAGCGCAAAGCTGATAAACCCTTAACCAACGACAGAGAAGAAGATTTGCGCCAAGCCGGAGCAACCGACGAACTTATTGCGACAATAAGGGCAAACTCGCCTTCTTTACCGAAGCCAATTCCAACATCTCTTTCCACACCAACTACGACACCTATTCCGACTCCAACGCCAAAACCTGCTTACTCCATTTTTCTTGAACGCGGCGATGAATATTTTAATAAATTCGATTTTGACCGGGCGATTGAGGAATATACCAAAGCGATTGAACTCAATCCGCAAAACTCCGAAATTCTCTTACAGCGTGGTTATTCGTATCATTATAAAGGTGACAGCAAACGTTCCGTAGAAGATTATCTTAAAGCTGTAAAAATCAACCCTAACCTCTCGAACGAATCTACAATAAAATGCCTGATTCAAACTTTTGGAGAAAACGCAATCGCTGTAATTGAAAACTGTAATAAAGCCATTTCTGCAAAATCGGATTTCAGTTTGTTTTACTATAAACGTGCCGATGCCTTTCGGCAAAAACAAGATTATGAGCGAGCTATCAATGATTACACTAAAGCAACAGAACTTTACCAAAATTTTTATAGTGCTTATATAAACAGGGGTCAGACTTTTATAGATAAAAAAGATTATTATAGAGCATTAGCAGACTTTAATAAAGCTATTGAGATTGATGCTAAAAACGCCACAGCCTATTACTACCACGGGCTGACTTATGAGAAAAAATATAGTGAGGGAAACGAGTATTTCGGGCTTGTTTTTGTTTATAACGATGTGGATTATAACCAAGCTATAAATGATTTTAACAGAGCTATTGAACTCAACCCGAAACTTGCCGGCGCTTATTACAGTCGTGGCAGGTTACTACCAGCATTCAAACGCGACCAAGCATTCAAACGCGACCAAGCGTCGAAACTCGCCCAAGCATTGTTTGATTTTAATAAAGTTGTTGAAATTGACCCAAAATTTGCTAATGCTTATTTCGCTCGCGGTCTTCTATACCGTTGGAAAGGAAATCATAACCAAGCAATAATCGAATTTACAAAAGCTATCGAACTTGATCCAAACTTCGCTAATGCTTACTCTGAGCGCGGATATGTTTATCTTCTCAAAAAAGATTGTGACCGAGCTATTTTAGAATTTACGAAAGGAATTGAACTTAATCCAAGTCTTCGTTTTGCCTATGAGAATCGCGGAGAATGTTATATAAACAAAAAAGCCTTTGACCTTGCATTAAAAGATTTTGACAAACTAATCGAACTTCAGCCAGATTTTTATAGAACATATCAGATTCGCGCTTCTGTATATGAAAAATTAGGACAGAAAAATTTAGCTCAGCAAGACCGAAACAAAGCAGATAAGTTACGAAAAAGCAATAAGCAATAACTCTCAAATTTAACGATAACTGTTTGAGGAAACTAAAATGAACTACGACACACAAGCATCAGATTGGAAAGTAAAAGACGCAGGCGGAATTTCACAGGCTGTTGGGTTGGCGGCAGGTGTTTGGCTGTTTATCTTTAAAAGTAATACTGCCCGATGCACGTCGCTGTTGGCTTTTTCAGGTATGGGACTAGGATTAGGCATTGAATGGAAATTAATTAAAGGGATTGAAACAAGCATAAGCGGTCCATTGTTTGTCGAGGGCGAAGGAACACCAATAAAATGTGAAAACTCATTCAGCGCGTCTGAAATGAACGGAAAGTTCGGTTTAGTTTCCAGTGTCGGAGCCGCCGCCGGAGCAGGTTACGGAATTGTTGCGATAACAGCTTTTTCACTCCGTAAGAATTATTTCAAAACCCAACCAATTCGAGGTTGGAATTCCGGTGTGGGAGCATCGGCAATAAGTTCTTTCGGAACTTGGTGGCATATATCGAATCCCAGAAAACTTGGAATTGTAGTTTCCTGAACCGAATTTAAAGTTCTTCTGTTTGAAGCTCAAAAATATTTAGAAGCTATCTCAAAAAATGATTTTATTTTAACTTCACCGAAACCGGGAAATTTGTCCGTCAAGCCGCCAAAATTCTAGGCGAAGAAGGTATCAATGATTTACAATTGCATCTGTGCGAATATCCTGATGATGGTGCGATAATCAAAACGTCAAATGGAATTCGCAAGATGCGT
>JBPCPU010000012.1:0-10611 GCA_050998795.1 Pyrinomonadaceae bacterium | reverse complement strand
TTGGGGGCGACAGGCTTCGACAGGGGCTTGTATAGATCTTTGGATGCACGTCGGGCTTGCTTGTTAGCTCGTTAAAACACCAAGCAAAACACAAATGCCAACCAAGAATTGGCTCTTGCTGCCTAGTTAAACCTAGCCACAAGTGTCTCGCCACAAGTCAGCTTGAAGCGCGTGAACGAGGCATAACCCAGTTTAAGCTAGCGCATCTTCTCCGTCTGCGACGATGCGCGAAATGTTAGTCGGACTAGTTTTTCGCAAGGTCTTGTCGGTTCACTTACTTGCGAAGAGCGAAACCGGAAGTGAACTCGACTAAGCGTGTAGATTCTCTAGGTCGCAACCTTTGGATGCGGGTTCGATTCCCGCCGCCTCCATAATCTTTTATTTTATTTTGATTGCACTTCCTTTAACTTTTCTTCAATAATATCTTTATGCCTTTTAGCGATAATGGTTACAAATTTCTTTATTTCGTCCTGTGTCAAATATTCTGTATAGAGTTTTTCATAGCTAATTAAACCGCTATTTTCCAAAACTTTATAAGTAGATAGATTGAACTGAATATTAATGAAAAAATTTTCAGAGAACCCTTCAAATCCAGCATAATTAAATGATTTATACCTGTAGTGAAAATATAATTCAGTTGTATTATCTTGCAATTGATTCCTTATTACAGAATCTAAATCCTCAAAATTTACAATATCGAGTCCGCGATTATTCAAATGAATGCTGTAATTTTTATCCACGTAGAATCTTTCAAATTTTTGACAAATTTTTATATGCTCGTAAAGTAAAGGATTAATAACTTGTTCATATAAATTCAGCAAAACTTCTTTATTTCGTGTAACCTCAAAGCCTTGTCCGACACCTTTTAATTTTTGTTCAAGTAAAGTTAATTCTTTATCTAAATCGTCAGGTTCTTCAATGCTTTGACCTTTCGCACCTTTAATCATTATTTCCAGTGAGCGGATAAGATTTCGGGTTATATATTCGACGAAGGGTTCAAGAACGCCTGAATCAGCCTGACGTAGAACAGCAATGTAATTTTCTTTATCGTCGTTTTTAATAACCACCGGCGGAAAACTGTTTTGCATTAGAATAAAATTCATTAGCAACCTTGCCATTCTGCCGTTGCCGTCATCGAACGGATGAATCCGAATAAATCTATAATGAAACTCTGCTGCAAGGATAATCGGATTTATTTCGGAGGATTGTTTATTATCTCGATACCAATCTACCAGCTCCCGCATTTTTATCGGAGTTTCAAATGGTTCTGCAAAGTAAAAAATTTCACCTGTAACAGTTTCAACGTGATTCGGTTCTGTTTTATATTCACCGACTTTGACGAGTTTTTTTGTCGGCTGTCCGCCGGATGTTTTAGCATTGGTATGATAAGGCTTAACCAATATGAGTTTGTGAAGATGTCTTATAAATGCTTCCGTTAGAGGCTCACTATCCTTGATAATATCAATTATGTAGTTAATAGCTTCATTATGTCCTGAAATTTCTTCATAGTCTTTAATCGGTTTACCACCTGCTGTCAAACCGTAAAGAATTAACATTCTTGTTTCGCCGTAACTGTAAGAATTGCCTTCAAGTTTATTTGAGTGATAATTCCAATCAAGCCGAAACTTTTGCATAATTCGCCTTTCCGCTTCTTTGTCTAAAGGGCGTAGAGCGCCTAATTCAGCTTTTAATTTTTCTGCCCTTTGTAATGTTGCAACCATTGGTTTTTCCTAAACATTTTTATCTTTTTCACTTTTCACCTTCGGCGGTCTGCCCATTTCAGGTTTTTTGAAATTCTCCAAATCACTCTCAGGAATAAGCCAGACGCTTCCGGCAACCGTTTCTTCAAATTTAGCATTCGGAAATAATCCGCTTCTAATCCAACTTTTCACGGTATAAGGATTCACGTCATATTTTTTTGCCACTTCCGAGGCTTTCAAGAATTTTTCACTCATTACAAGTCAATAGTATTACACCCTGTAAGATTTATCAAGAAAAGAAAGTTTTACAGGGATATAAAATATATATCGGCATAAAATTTACAGGGTGTAATATATTTATAGATTGGATAAATCAATCAATTCCGCGGAAGTTTTGGTTTTAGTTTTGACGATATTCGGAGGTGTCCGGTGACCAAAAATAAAAAGCCGTGAGTTTTGACGCTCACGGCTTTTCTGATATTTCATTAGCTTTGTTAAAGTCTGACCTAAAAGCGGCAAACACCACCACAATCAAAGAAATCTAACTCACTTGCGTGACTTGCCCGTTGATTGATTGATGGTAACGATTCCGCTGGCGACGAAGGTTGTCGGCAATGCTTGAACGCCATCCAAACTCGACAGACTGCTCGCCACTTCCCTGAATGTCGGCTGGTCAGTGAATGTAATCGGTGTCGTCACAGCAGAAGCATTCGCCGCGATCGTAAACTGCACGTTAACCAATCGCTGGTTGTTGCCTGCCGCTATCGTTCCGCTGCCGAAAGTGACCGAAACTCCGATTCTGCCCGCCTGTGTCGTGTTTGATGAAACAGACCCGCCCGCCGTTCCAATTGACACAACCGGATTAATCAGCCGTGTCGAATCATAGGTTAAGGTAAAGCCATAAACACTTTCGTCGCCAAAGGCATCAACCTCGATCGGCACGGTAATCGTTTGACCCGCATTCGGGCTGGTTGCCGCGATGCGTACTTCACGCGGTAACTGCCCACCGTCGTCGGGTCCGATTTGATTCGCTTTGCCGGAAAAAAGATTCAGGCTTGGCAGACGGTCAAACTCAAAGCGGGTCGGGTTGCCTGTCGGCGCGGTCGGTCCGGCTGCTACCGGCGGATGACCGTCGAGGTCAATGTTATTTCCCAATTGATAACCTTGCGCTTCCGAAACATCAATCGAAGAAACTCGTCCATCTCCTCTGGTGTCAAACGGAGCGCAGTCGGCACGTTGGAATTCGTTGCTTTGATAGGGCAAACCGAGTCCGAGTTGGAAACCTTGAATGACGGAAACATCAGTCGAAGTGACCGTACCGCTTCCGTTTGGTCGAGCGGCGACATCAGCTTCGTAAGTTAAGCCGAGCGTTCCCTGCGTTCCTTTTGCCAACTCGCCGAGATATGAAACGGCGAGATTAGTAAATTTAAGGGCGTGGCTCGCATTATTGCCGCTTTGCGCGAGCGTGTCGCCGGTCGTGTGAATAGTCTGATTTGAAGGAGCCGATTCAAACGGAAAAGATGCGGGATAACCTTTATTTGTCCAGGAAGCGTGGTCGGAGCAGCTATACCCGCAAGTAGAGTTTCCAAATGTCAGCGACGGTTGATAAGCTGTAATTAAATCACGAATAAATTGATTTTGCGCGGCATTCGTGAAATCGGTAATCACTACTATATCAACCGGCGAATTAGGACTTTTATAATTCGTCATATCGAGCTGCAAAACGCCGACGACGTTGACGGCTCGCGCTTGAAAATCGGCGGCAATCTCATTGGAGCCGCGCAAACCGATTTCTTCCGCCGCGTAAGCCATAAATTTAACGGTACGCTGCGGACGAAAATTCCTGGCAACCAACACGCGGATGACTTCGGTCATACTCGCAATTCCCGAGGCGTCATCGTCGGCTCCCGGCGCATTGAGCGTCGCTCCGTTCAAATTGATTGAATCCTGATGACCGCCCAGCACGACGACTTCGTTCGGCAGTGTCGTTCCCTGCACGGTCATAATAATTGACGGCTGCGGTGTCGTGTTGACTGAATGATTGAAAAATTCAACCGTTATGTCGCTTCGTCCGGCAGCCAACTGCGTCCATTTATTTTTTATCCAGTTTGCCGAATCCAGTCCGCTCGGCTGATTATGGCGGCGGTTGGGAAAATCGGTCGAGAGCCGGGTAATAGTTTCCCGAATTTGCGATTCCTGAGTTTCACCGAGCATCGCATTGACATTTGTTTGATTATCAATCGTATATACAGCCGCCGGTTGGTTTGATTCAGCCCGCAGCGTTTCCGCAATCGAAAGACACGCGGCAGCCAGCGTTTCGTGCCACATAAATCCGGCACATTTGTGAAATTCTTCGTGCATATTCCTCGTCAAATCGAGGATTTGCCGTTCATCAGCCTCAATCACGGAAAATTTTCCGTGCTTCTCAACAATCTTCAAATCAAAATTACCGCCTTTGTTTTGGACAGCGTTTTGAATATGATTAAGCTCATCTTCATCAACAGTTATCCAGCCGATTAGGAGACTTTTCACTTTTTCCCGGTCTGAATTTTCGGTTGCCTGTTTTGGCAAAATTGAACTGTCCGGTTGATTTGGTAAATCTTTGTTTGATTCTGCGGAAGATTTTACCGAGCCGGAGATAATCAAAGTTACTAAAATCGTTAAAAAGGCAAAAAGAATAATGAATTGGAAACAAACTCTTTGATAGGTAAATTGCCTGGTCATATAAAGTAAATATTCGGAATACAACCGATAAGTTTTTGATTAGTAAGTCAAAATACTTGAACTTGGTTAATTATTAACGAGAAAACATTTAGTTAAACTTCACAAAGGCAGCAAATTGGTTGCCTGAATCTTTCATAAAAATAGTTTATTGCCGACTGACACTCTCCAACCAAACCGAAACGGTTATGGATTGAAGACTCTTGGACGCTCGCATAATCTATTGCTATAGCGTCCAACGGGTCAGCCCGACCCGACTTTATGAGCCGTATTCCAGCTATTTGTATTTTAGGCGTGGATGTATGAATTTTGCAAGAACGCCCGACATCTCCAACATTAATTTTATTCAACGATTTTTATTCCAAGTTCGCTCAACTGCGAAACATCAACATTGCCCGGCGAATCCATCATCAAATCTTGCGCCGACGCGGTTTTCGGAAATGCGACGACATCGCGGATGTTTTCCGTGCCGCACAAAAGCATTGCGATTCTTTCGATTCCGGCGGCGAAACCTCCGTGCGGCGGCGTTCCGTATTCGAGAGCGTCGAGAAAAAATCCAAACCTTTCCCGCGCTTTTTCGGGCGTTAAACCTAACGCTTTGAAAATCAGATTTTGAATTTCGCGCTGGTGAATCCGAATCGAACCGCTGCCGATTTCGTAGCCGTTGATGACAATATCATAAGCGCGGGCGCGGATTTTCCCGAGCAAATCCTTCTCGCCGTCTTCGATGGCGCGTTTAAATAGCGGCACGTCTTCGTCCATCAAAGACGTGAACGGATGGTGCATTGCGTCGTAATTTTCCGTGTCTTCGTTATATTCAAACATCGGAAATTCCGTTACCCAAAGCGGTTTATAGATATTTTTCGGAATCAGATTCTCGCGCCTGGCGATTTCTATCCGCAACGCTCCCAAACTTTGCGCGACAACCGACTTTTTGCCCGCGATAATCAAAACCGCGTCGCCTTTTTCGGCTTCGGCTGTTTTGGCGAGTTGTTCGATTTTTTCTTGTCCTAAAACTTTCAAAAGCGAAGAAGTCGTTTCGTCGCCGGGTTTTATCCAGGCAAGCGCGGACGCGCCGTATCGCTTGACGAATTCCTGCAATTCGTCAAACTGCTTGCGCGAATAATCGGCTTTCCCTTTCGCAACAACGCATTTTATCGCGCCATTATTTTTCAGCGTTTCGGCAAACGGCGCAAAATCCGTGTCTTTCAATTCTTCGGACAAATCTTTGAGTTCCATTGAACAGCGCATATCCGGCTTGTCGCTTCCAAAACGGCGCATCGCGTCAGCATAAGTCATTCGCGGAAACGGTGTTTCAAAATCGGCGTCAACCAGCGCGAAAACCTGCTTCAAAACGCCTTCCATTGTGCGAAAAACCATTTCCTGATTGGCAAAACTCATTTCAATATCGAGCTGCGTAAATTCCGGTTGGCGGTCGGCGCGTAAATCTTCGTCGCGGAAACAACGCGCAATCTGATAATACTTGTCGAAACCGGCAATCATCGAAAGCTGCTTTAAAATCTGCGGCGATTGCGGAAGCGCGAAGAATTTTCCCGTTTGAATACGCGACGGAACGATAAAATCCCGCGCACCTTCCGGCGTTGATTTGAGCAAAATCGGCGTTTCGATTTCGAGAAAACCGTTTAACTCCATAAACGCTCGAATCTTGCCCAACGCCTTTGCCCGCATCATCAGATTTTGCTGAAGGCGCGAACGGCGCAAATCGAGATAACGATATTTAAGGCGTGTGTCTTCGCTTGCCAGATTTTCCGAACCGGCAACTTCGAGTTGAAACGGCGGAACTTTCGCTTCGTTCAAAACCAAAATTTCACTCGCTTTAACTTCAATTTCACCCGTCGGAAGTTTTTTGTTTATCGTGCCTTCTTCACGCCTAATGACTTTGCCTTTGACGGCGATAACAAATTCGCCGCGCAGATTTTTTGCCTTTGCGTGTGCTTCCGTCGCATCTTCTTCGCTGACGACAACCTGCGTCAAGCCTTCGCGGTCGCGCAAATCAATAAACGTAAAAATCCCGAAGTCGCGTTTTTTTGCGATCCAACCCATCAAAACAACTTCCTGCCCGACATCCTCAAAGCGCAGTTCGCCGCAGGAATGCGTGCGCTCCAAATCTCCTAAATTATCCAACATAAATTACTAAAAATCCCTGTTTTTGATTGTTAATTATACGGTTTTGCAGTAGGTTGTGATGTTAAAAGTATGGTTAAAAAGTTGATAAACCTAAACCTGATTAACTGCCAACTGCTACTGCCAACTAGCATTATCTTTTTCTGCGTTTTTAATTGCTTCTAAAATCTCATCGTCTTTCGGACGAAACAAACTCAACGATTGCACTTGATAATGCCTAATTACGCCGTTTTTATCAATTACGACCACGCCTCTTGCCGAACGATTCGGCAGCCACGATTTCATATTGTATTTCTCGACGACTTCGCCGCTTTCGTCGGAAAGAAGCGTCAACGGTAAATCGTATTTATCGGCAAAACCTTGGTGCGATTCGGCGGAATTGGTCGAAATGCCGACGACTTCCGCGCCCGTTTTCGCGTAATCTTCCCAATTATCACGCACGGAACACATTTGTTTTGTGCAAACCGGCGTATTATCGCCCGGATAAAAAAGCAGAACAACCGTTTTTCCGCGCTGTTCCGATAATTTCCAATCGTTTCCGTCGCCGTCTTTTAAAGTAAAATCGGATGCTTTATCGCCAATTTTCATTTTTTACCTTTCCTGCTTTTTAATAATTTCTAACGCATCGGGTCTTGATAGTATTTGTCCCGTTCTTCAACTTTTCCGTCTGCTAAATCGAAAAGTCTTTGCCAATTCGGAAGCATCGCAAACCAAACGTCTTCGCCTTTGGCATTAATGATATTTTGCTTTATCACCTCGCATCTGACGTATCCGTTTTTTCTCAACAAATAAACGATGTCATCCAAATCCTTTTCGTGTCCGGCGATGTATTTCAAAATTGCCAACCATTCGGGCGTAATAATCCGCAAACCGTTTTTCAGTTCCGCCGCATCCTTTAAAGCCTGAATATAATAACCGCGATAATTGTCTTCACGGACAATCCAATCTACGTTGACAGTTTTTTTGCCGACCTTCACTTGGTATGATTCGCCGCCGAAACCAATTGGACGAACGGCTTTGACCGACAATCTTTTCAGGGAAATAACATCAACCTCTTTCGTCAAGCGCGGAGAGCCGTAAAGGTGCATTGCGATTCCGCCCGCCAAAGCCCATTCGACATTTTCCCTTTCGGCAATTTTCGCTAATTTTTTGACCGCCGCGATTCCCGTTTCGGTGTCAATCATCGGGCTTTTTTCGAGATTTTGCTCGATGTATTCGATTAGCTCTTTTTCGCTCATACCTGAAAATCCCTAATATCTTTGAAAGGTTTTTCCGCGTCGGTAAAATCGGGACGATAATAATGCGAAGCCGATTCGTATTCCTGCATAAAACCTTCTTCGATTCCTAATTCTTCAAGCAGCGAAACCGCATTAAACCATTCGCGTTCTGAAATTCGGCGCGATAATAAAATATAGCGTTCGTCGGTTGCGGCTTTGTTCGTCGCGTAATACTGCGCCATCAGCGAAATTGCCACGCGCGGCGATAATTCGTCACGAATCCAGCGCAGATTTTCTTCGATTCCCGCTAAATCATTCGGTAAAACGAGCAGACGAATCACCAAACCTTTCTGCAAAAGACCGTTTTCGTCGTAAATCAATTTATCGCCCGTTTGCCGAAACATTTCTTTAATTGCTGAACGCGCAAAAGTTGTGTAATCACGAACTTTTGAAAATTGAAAACCCGCGTCGTTTTCGGCATATTTCAAGTCGGGCAAATAAACGTCAACAATTCCGTCGAGCAATCTTAAAACTTCAACCGAATCATACGCATTTGTATTATAAACAATCGGCAATCTCAAACCGTTTTCGGCGGCAATCAAAATCGCCCGCGCCATTTGCGGAACGAAATGCGTCGGCGAAACAAATCCGATGTTATGACAACCTTTCGCTTGCAGTTCCAACATCATTTCCGCCAAGCGTTCGTGCGTGATTTCGTTTTTCTTTTGCTCTTTCCAGGTTTGCGAAATCTGATAATTTTGACAATAAACACAGCGCAGATTGCAGTTGCCGAAAAAGATATTGCCCGCGCCTTTGTTGCCCGACAAACACGGTTCTTCACCAAAATGCGCGGTGTAGCTCGAAACTATCGGCAAACGTCCCGAATAACACGCGGCGATTTCATCTTTCAGGCGGTTGTTACCGCAGTCTTTTGGGCAAATTGAACACGATTCAAGCAATTTTTCCAGTTGCTCAACTTTCTTTATCAGTTCGCCCGCTGCTAAAAGTTTCGTGAATTTTGGTTCTGAATCTTCGTTTTCCGTGTGCATTGTAACTGTATTTGCTGATGATTTCTTGCGGCGCAACCGTTCGCGCCAACTCCCAGGTAAAATCCATTTCGGCGTTTATCGTCGCGGTTGCCATCCGCGTTTCGCGCAGCATCAAAACGCTGCCGTAAAACAGAAAAATGATGCCGATAATGCCGACCGGAATCGGCAGCCAGCGATAAGTATTGAAAAGTCCGGCGATGGCGATAGTTACGCTCGTCAAAATAAAAAGACACAAACCGAAATAAAATGCGCCCATCGCCCGTTGCAGAATCCGCGCCCGACTCGTTACTTTATCGAGCAGATGAACGACCGTTTCCAGACGTTTATCATAAAGCGGAATACCGTTTTTGTCTTCAGTCGTAATCAATTCCGCCAGACGTTGTTCCAATTCACGCACGCGGTCAACCACGCGCCCAAGCCGCGTCGAAGTTGAAAGCACGAGCGAACCCGTCGCCGAAATCAACAATGTCGGCGTAACCATCGCGGTCAAAAATTCGATGGTCGAATTCAGCGCGTTTGGCTCGACGGAAAAAATTTCACCTGCCATAAGTTCAAGACTTGACGCATTCTGCTTTCGCGTTAAAAATCTAATGTTATGACTACCGAAAAACAAACGCAAGGAACTGTCATTACTTTGCGGCACGAAAGCGCGATATTAAAAAATAATCCGCTCGGCGATAAACACATCCGCGACGTAATAGTTTATCTGCCGCCGGATTACGACGAAAGCAAAAAATTTCCGGTCGTTTATTGCCTGACGGGTTTCACCGGACGCGGCAAAATGCTTTTAAATGATTCCGCTTTTACGCCGAATCTTGCGGAAAGAATGGATAAACTGATTAGCGCGGAAACAATCAAACCGATGATTATCGTAATGCCCGATTGTTTTACGCATTACGGCGGCTCGCAATATATCAATTCGAGCGCAACGGGAAATTACGAAGATTATCTGACACAGGAAATCGTTCCGTTTGTTGATGAAAACTTTCGCACAATCAATGATAAAAACTCCCGCGCGGTAATGGGCAAATCTTCCGGCGGTTACGGCGCGTTAATTATAGCGATGCGCCACGCTGATTTGTTTGGTTTAGCTTGTTCGACAAGCGGCGATTGTTATTTTGAATACGCTTATTTGCCGGATTTTCCCAAGGCATTTCGCGCCATCAAAGGCAATCCTCACAAACTTATCGAAAAATTCCGGGACGAAGAAGCGAAAAAAGGCAAAGACGATTTTAGCGGATTAAACATCATCGGAATGAGCGCGTGTTACTCGCCGAACGGAACTGATTTTGATTTGCCGTTTGATTTGGAAACGGGCGAAATTCGCGCGGATATTTGGACGAAATGGCTCGAACACGACCCGACGCGGCTTGTGGAAAAGTCTGTGGAAAACTTGAAATCTCTGAAACTTTTATATATTGACGCGGGAATTCGTGATGAATTTTATCTGGATTTGGGCGCAAAGATTTTGTGCGAAAGATTAAAGGATTTCGATGTGCCGCACATTCACGAAGAATTTGACGACGGACATATGCAAATCAATTATCGCTATAATCGTTCGCTGGAATTGATTTCAGAAAACATCAAAGATTAAAAGTATTTCAAACAGAATGAACAGGATAAGCAGGATTTTCTTACGTAACTCACCTTAAGCGATTTCGGTTTTTGTCGCTGAAAGCGACGAACATTATAGCCCGGCGAGAATCGCTGGGTCAGTTAAAGAGGAGGAATTCCGTCGCTGAAGGTGACGAACAATTTTGCGCCGATTGTTGCTCGCCT
>JBPCPU010000217.1:0-8774 GCA_050998795.1 Pyrinomonadaceae bacterium | reverse complement strand
CACAGATAGCGTTGTTTGCCGTTGTTGGTTTTGCCGTTACGGACAAGATTTTCGCTTTGACAATGATAACATTTTAATTTGATCATAAAAGAGAGTATATCTTTTCTCTCTTTCTTGAACCACTACCTAAAAATTAAGTCGATTCCCGGCATTTTTGTTCTCTACCTTATTACTTGGGGTTATTAACAGGATTAGAGAAAGTGAATTGTTATGTATTGCAAATTAAGACATATATTTTTCTTTGTCAAATACTTTTTAACCCATCCTTTGCCGCGATTACCGAAAATCCAAAAATATCTTGAAAACCGGAACGCAGTTTGAGTGCGAAAAATCACCGAACAAAAACATTTTCGACTTCTTGAAAGAACATTAAACTTAAATATTTTCAATGTTGAGTTTAATACATCCCGTATAAATCCGGGTTAATTTATTCAGCCTGAAAAATCAGCGGGATTTTACAACTTCAATTCCTCGATAGAAGTTAACTTATCATAAATCAATATGATTAAGTGTGAAAAAAATTCAGAATTAAATTATTTTCAAAAAAACTTGAAACACTTTTTTATTTTTGGTCATAGCAAAGTAGCGGGACAAATTGTTGAGTTGATTAAACCGAAATTGTAAGTGTTGTCTATCAAGATTTATTCAACGAAACCGTTTTCCGCTAAGAAGCAAAAGATTTCAAAAAACAAAAAACTTGGAGGAGAAAAAGATGAAAAACTTAAAAAATATGATGTCAGCGGCGAGTTTAACGGCGGTTTTGGTTTTCGGAGCGGTTTCGGCAAATGCCGAATTGCTCAGAGGCGACCGAACAAAGAACCCAACGGAAGTTCAATGCACAGTCAAAAGCGGCGGATTTCTTAAAGGTTTAGCAGGCTTTATCAACGAGTTGACCGGAATCACCATTTTTGATACATCCTGCAAAACGGACAATGAGATTCTTATGGACGGATTTAGAAGGGGGGGTTAAATATCCGCATTATCACAGGCGAAATGCGAAATGAACGAATTGTTTTAGTGAAATAAAAATCTAAAGGAGAAAAAGATGAAAAACATAAAAAATACTTTGGCAGCGATTGGTTTGGCGATGGTCATGGCGTTCGGAGCGATTTCGGCAAACGCTGAACTGCTCAAAGGCAATCAAATAAAAGATACAGCGAAAGTTCAATGCACAGTCAAAAGCGAAGGCTTTCTTAAGGGTTTGGCAGGTTTTATCAACGGATTGACCGGAATTACTATCTTTGACGTGACGACCCCGGTTTGCACCTAAATTAGTTCTGACAGAGTAAGATGGTCGTGAATTGACAAGCGGTAAATAAGTTTTGTCCATACCTATTAAGCGGATGGACAATTCCGCAAAAAAGTTCCGGTGAAAGATCACCGGAACTTTTTTGCGGAATTGTCACGATTTAATCTAACATTCTCGACTGATTGGATATTAATTCCAATCAGTCAACCAAAAAGGAGAATGTTATAAAATGAACAACACAACAGAAAATAATCAAAAACAAATTAGGACTGCTAAATTTAAGAGTTTCAAAAAGCGGCTCAAGGCGTTGGAGGCGAAAGTCGTCCAAGAAGGGCTTATTTTAACCAAAGCGCAGATCATTGCGTTTGGGAAAAAGCAGGCAGTCGGCGAGATTTAACCCCGAGCATCTCAGCTATTTGGGTTCACAGGATACATTCATGTCGCTAATATGAAGGGCGTTGGCAGAATTTAGTAGCAAACCTTTATTGATAAGTAGTCGGACAAAACTATGCTAAAGTATTTCTTATATGGGAAGAACTATTAAAATTCAGTTATCTGATGAACAACGCACTGCACTAGAGAACACTTATCGCAACAGTCCGAACCATGCTTTAAGAGGCGCGTTCTCAAATGGTATTACTTAAAGCCGAGGGACGCAAATCACAAGCGATTGCCGATTTCTTGGGTTATTGCCCGGGCGACAGTCAATGGCTGGCTGCATCGTTACCAAACTGATGGCATTAGCGGTTTGGAAACCGTGCCGGGTGGCGGCAGACCTTTGAACCGTCGACCCTGAGAAAGATTTGGCGGTTGTTCGCCAAGCCGTTCAGAAACATCGCCAACGAATCTCTTTGGCAAAAGCCGAACTCGAAGAAGCACTCGCGGTGAAGTTCTGTGAACGGACACTTTCGCGCTTTTTAAAAAACTTAATGCTCGGCGACAAACGCATCCGCAAACGCCCGAAAGGAGTCGAAAACGCGGAGATTTACAAACTGAAAGTCGAGATATTGGGTGCGCTTGGAACAACTTGCCGAAGAGCAGTTGATTGATTTGTATTATGGCGACGAGGCGCGTGTTTCGACCGAACCGTGTATTCCTTACGGCTGGCAGTTTTTCGGGCGAAGATGTTTTTATGCCGCCCGCAAAAAAGCGGCGGAGTCAATTGTTTTGCTCTTTTGAGCCGGAGCAATGAATGTCGCGCCCGAAACCACCCAAAAATATATCACCGCCGAGTTTATTTTGGAGCAACTCGACAGACTTTCGTTTGGGTTGCACCGATTGACCGTCATCGTGTTAGACAACGCTTCGATTCACACGGCACAAATTATCAAAGAGCGGTTGGCAATCTGGCAAGAGCGCGGGTTATTCATCTTTTATTTACCACGCTATTCGCCGCACTTGAACATTGCCGAAGGGTTGTGGCGACGCGTCAAAATACGAATGGCTGTCGCCGCTTGATGCGCGTTTCCAAAGAGAACTTATTTTACACGGTCAGGCAAGCGTTGGCGGCAGTAGGAACGAATTTGAGAATCAATTTCTCGAAGTTTCGCTTAGTTTAAGTTAGTTTTGTCAGGGCACTTAACTGTTCACTATCAACTATTCACTATTTTCCAGTTGAAAAATTTAACTCGCTAACCTATTTTGTTTTCGTATTAGATGTAAAAGAAAATAACTCAAAAATAAAAGTAAAAGGCGGCTCAAAATGACCGCCTTTTACTAATTCAGTAAATATAAAAATACAGATTATTTACCGACTTTATTTCGATTTGACACAAATCTGATTTACATTATTTAGCGCCGCCCGCCAATTTACCGATAAGCGTAAAGAGCGGCAGATACATCGAGATAACAATCGAACCGATGGTTATTCCTAAAAAACCAATCAGCGCGGGTTCAATCATTGCCAACAGGTCGGCGATTGCCGAATCAACTTCGTCTTCGTAAAAATCGGCGATTTTGCCGAGCATCGCATCCAACGCGCCGGTTTGTTCGCCAACGCCAATCATCTGTCCGACCATATGCGGAAAGACTTCCGTGGCTTTAAGCGGTTCGACAAAACTTTCGCCGCGTTCGACTCCGGCGCGAACTTTCAAAATCGCGTCTTCGACAATGACGTTTCCGGCGGTTTTTGCCGTGATTTCCAATGATTGCAGAATCGGAACGCCCGACGATAAAAGCGTCGAAAGAATCCGCGAAAAACGGGCGACGGCGATTTTGCGAAGAATCCCGCCCAAAATCGGTGTTTTTAATAAAAGCGCATCAATAACGTGCCGTCCTTTCGGTGTTTTGTAATAAAATTTAATACCGACCGCGCTGCCGATAAGCGCAACGAGAAGAGACAAACCGCCCCAACCGGCGAGAAATCCGCTTATTGCCATCACGATGCGCGTCGGAAGCGGCAAGGCTTCGCCCGGTCCGAGAAGACCTAAAAAGATTTGCTCAAATTGCGGAATAACGACGACCATAATGACCGCCACCGCCGCAATCGCTACAAAAACAACTGCCGCCGGATAAATCGAAGCCGAAATGATATTGCGCTTTAATTTAACGATTTTTTCAATCAAAGTGGCGAGCCGCTGCAAAATCAAATCCAACACACCGCCCGCTTCGCCCGCTTCAACCATATGGGTGTAAAGCTGGTCGAAAACCTTCGGGTGTTGTTGGAGCGAGGCGGCAAGCGTTGCGCCTTCTTCGACATTTTGCCGAACTTGGTGCAAAACCTCCTTGAAGAAAGTGTTTTGCTGTTGTTCCGCCAAAATATCAATACACGAAACGAGCGGCAAACCCGCGTCAATCATCACGGAAAACTGGCGCGTGAAGACGGCTAATTCCTTGGCTTTAACCTTTTTGTTTCTGCCGAGTTTCGGAATGCTGATTTCGCGTCCTTTTTCGGAGGCTTGCGTCATCACGATTTGCTCGCGGCGAAGCAGTGCGCGAAGTTCATCCTGGCTGGCGGCTGATTTTTCGCCGGAAACCATTTCATTTAAGCGATTACGACCTTTATAAGCGTATGTTGGCATTTTTTCTATCTAGCTCCTGTTTCTCTTTGATTTAAGATTTAAGATTTAAGATTCAAAATTGAAATCTTAAATCTTAAATCTTGAATCTTGAATCTTAAATCTTGAATCTTGAATCTTAAATCTTGAATCTTAAATCTTAAATCTTGAATCTTGAATCTTAAATCTTGAATCTTGAATTTTAACGAACCGGCGGACGCTGCCCGACTGGACGACCTTGCATATACGGACTTCCTTTGCCGTTCGGCGGCATATTTGGTTTTCCTTGTCCGCCGTAAGATTGGTTGAGACCTGAACCGCGCTCAATTAAATCCTTTAATTCATCGGCGTTGGACGACCTCTGCATAGCGGCATCGAGTGTGATTAATCGTTTTTGATAAAGCGAGGCGAGAGCCTGGTTAAATGTCTGCATCCCGAATTTGTCCTGTCCTGTTTGCATCATCGAATAAATCTGATGAATTTTGTCTTCGCGGATAAGGTTGCGGATGGCGGAATTCGGAATCAAAATTTCGAGCGCCATCACGCGCCCGTCGCCCGTCGCTTTGGGAAGCAGTGCCTGACACATAATTCCTTCTAACACAAGTGAAAGCTGGGTGCGAATCTGTGATTGCTGACCGGCGGGAAATACGTCAATGACGCGGTTAATTGTCGAAGCGGCTGAGTTTGTGTGCAAGGTTGCAAATGTTAAATGTCCGGTTTCGGCAACACGCAAAGCCATTTCAATCGTTTCCAGGTCGCGCAATTCGCCGACCAGCACAACATCCGGGTCCTGGCGAAGCGCGGTGCGAAGCGCGTCGGCAAAACCGTGCGTATCGGAATTGACTTCGCGTTGATTGACGACGCAGTTTTTGTGATTGTGCAGAAATTCTATCGGGTCTTCGATAGTCAAAATATGCTCGTGACGGTCAATATTGATTTTATCAATCATCGAAGCCAGCGTCGTTGATTTGCCCGAACCGGTCGGACCCGTAACGAGAATTAAACCGCGCGGCTTTTTGCACATATCGGACACAACCGGCGGAAGTCCGAGCGCGTCAAACGATTTTATCTCGTATGGAATTGCCCGAAAAACCGCGCCGACCGCACCTTTTTGATTAAAAAGATTGGCACGAAAACGCGACATTCCTTTCAAACCGAATGAAAAATCGAGTTCGAGATTTTCTTCAAACCGATGTTTTTGCGAATCGGTCAAAACCGAATAAGCAAGCCGTTTTGTATCGGCGGGCGTGAACGCCGGAAAACCGTCGAGCGGGCTGAGATGCCCGTGAACGCGCACCTGCGGCGGGGAATTGGTTGTCAAATGCAAATCCGAACCGCCCAAATCAGTCATTTTGCGAAGTAAATCGGGAAGTGTCAGTTGCGATGCGGCACTTTCTTGTTGGTCGAAATTCATATTCTTTTAGTCCAGGAAGTCCAGGAAGTCCAGGAAGTCTTGGAAGTCTTGGAAGTCTTGGAAGTCTAGGAAGTCTAGGAAGAGAATAGGTTTTCCGACTTCCTAGACTTTCCAGACTTCCCAGACTTCCCAGACTTCTTATTTAAGTTCTGCTTGCTGCATTGTGCCTCGGCGTTGAAGCGAATTGATAACTCTTTCGGATTCCTGTTCGATCCGTTTTGAATCGTCAGACGGCGCGTTGGTCGCCACGCTGTAAATTTGCCCGCCAACTTCCGTGAAATAGAACAAGCGTGATTGAACGCGATTGCCCGCGCCCGGTGATTGAGCGACAACGACATACACATTTTTGCCGCCGATTTCCTTCTGATAATCGTTGACTACCCAGCCTTCTTCTCTGACCATTTTATCAATTACCGTGCGGCGCAGAGAACTCATCGAAACACCGCCGACGGTTTTACTGCGCGGGCTGTCATTTTCGCCGCCAAGCGCGGGACCGACAATTGCAATCGAAGCCGAACCGACTTGTGAACCATTATCACTATCAACCCGATATTGGAGTTCGCTGTTTGAAGGCTGCCCGCGTTTCCAACCTTTCGGAGCGTTTTCACCTGTAGGTAGAACTGCCGATGCGGAATCTGCGACGGCTGATTTGCGGCTTGATTTAGCAGTGTAATTTTGATTTTCGCTGCCTTTTCCCCCAGGTTTTCCGGCGTTGGCAAGCCGAATTTGACGGAGGCGCAAAGTGCGTCTGGCTTTGGCTCGTGCTTTTTTGCGTCTTTCCTGACGGCGATATAATTGCCACCACCGTTTGGAATACTTTTTAACTCCTTTCCATTCTCTTTTCTTAGACTTTGCGTGTTTTTTTGGACCTGCTTCCGTATATTGAGTCGCCAACGGAACAATCGCCCCGATTCCAACCAATAAAGCCAATGATAATGCTATTGCTCGCAACATAATTCCTCCGATTTCTATAAAACAGTTTCCTTGACGACCTCTTCAATCGTCGTAATTCCTTCGCGTAATTTATACAATCCCGAACCGCGCAAAGTTATCATTCCAAGGTCGATCGCTTTCTTTCTCAGTTCGATGGCACTTGCGCCGATAATAATAAGTTCGCGGAGTTCGTCAGTAACTTCCATTACCTCGTAAAGCCCGATTCTGCCTTTATAACCCGTGCCGTTGCAGATTGTGCAGCCCTTACCTTTGTAAGCCTTCAAACCCGGTGCTTCGGCGGGCGAAAATCCGATTTCGATAAATGCTTCGACGGGCAGTTTTTGCTCTTCCTTACAGTTGTAGCAGACGCGCCGAATAAGTCTTTGCGCCTGAATGATATTGACGCTCGTGGCAACCAAAAAAGGTTCGATTCCCATATTGACCATCCGCGAAATAGTCGAAGGCGCGTCGTTTGTATGCAAGGTTGATAAAACAAGGTGTCCGGTGAGCGCGGCTTTGATGGCGATTTCCGCCGTTTCAAAATCGCGGATTTCGCCTACCAGAACGATGTTCGGGTCCTGGCGCAAAAATGAACGAAGCGCGGCGGCGAAGTTCAAGCCGATTTGTTCTTTCATCTGAACCTGGTTAATTCCCGGCAAGTTAAACTCAACCGGGTCTTCCGCCGTCATAATATTGGTTGCCGTCGTATTTAAAGCCTGAAGCGCCGAATAGAGCGTATTTGTTTTACCCGAACCTGTTGGACCCGTAACCAGAACCATTCCGTAAGGTTTAGAGATATTGCGCTGGAAAATTTCCAAACTTTGCTGCTCGAAACCGAGTTTGGTCATATCGAGCATCAACTTATCTTTATCAAGCAGACGAAGCACGACTTTTTCACCGAAAAGCGTCGGCAAGGTCGAAACGCGGAAATCGAGTTCGCGTGAACGATTATCAATTTTTACCTTGATTTTGATACGACCGTCCTGCGGCAGGCGTTTCTCGGAAATGTCGAGTTTCGACATAATTTTCAAACGCGAAATCAAAGCATCGCGCATTTTCATCGGCGGGTGCATTACGTCATACAAAACGCCGTCAATACGGAAACGAATGCGAAAATCCTTTTCGTAAGGCTCGACGTGGATGTCGGATGCGCCGCGCCGCAAACTGTCAACCAGCAAAACATTGACAAGACGCACAACCGGCGCGTCTTCGCTTGCCTTGGCAAGTTCGGCTAAGTCAATTTCGTCATTATCTTCAAGAACTTCAAGTTCTCTGGCATCCTGCTCATTAAATTCAAAACGGTCAAGCGATACGGTTAAGTCCGATTCGACAAGCCTTTGTTCGACGACAGTTCCGTTTTTTGCTGCTCCGTTACCATTTTTGACCGGATTTGCGCCGAACTTTTCAAAATTTTCAAAACCGGCGACATCAAAAACATCAATTTGTTTTGAATTGCTGAAATATTTCCCGATAGCAGCTTGCAGCGAGGCTTCGGATGCAATAACCGGCTCGACATTCAAACCGGTCATAAACTTGATGTCGTCCATCGCAAAAACATTGGTCGGGTCAGCCATCGCCAATGTTAAGGTTGCGCCGACTTTGGAAATCGGCAAAACCGAATACTTGAGGGCAACTTCCTGCGAAATCAATTTGATGGTTTCTTCTTCAATCTGAAAAAGTTCCAAATTGATGGACGGAACGCCGTATTGACGCGACAAAACAGCGGTTATCACATCATCGGAAACAATTCCGAGCTTAACCAGATTTGAACCTAAACGTCCACCGCTGCCGCGCTGATATTCCAACGCTTCGCGCAGTTGCTGCGATGATATTAAGTTTTCACGAACAAGAATTTCCCCAAGTTTTGCTGACATCTGTTTATGGAAAGTTCTCTATTATCCAAATTCAATTAAGAGAATTTTTTGAAGTTTTTACTGTAGAATTTACTGCTTGAGTGAATAGAAATTAACGATGATAAACACCGTTGACTTCAATAATAGATGTTTAACTCCAAACTGTCAAGACTTCTTTTTAAGTTTTGAGATTTATAAAAGTTTAGTAGTCTGTAAATTAAAATTTGTTCGGTTTTAGTCGTTTCTTTTTCTTATGAAGAAACAACACATTAAACTAACCGAAACGGACGAACGATATTTGACAACGCTTTTGAGTAAAGGTCAACTTC
>JBPCPU010000208.1:0-6158 GCA_050998795.1 Pyrinomonadaceae bacterium | reverse complement strand
AAACAAAACATTCAGCCGGAAAAAATTGGGGCGAGCGGAGAAAAACTCAGCGAAATCAGTATGACGATAACAATGGCGATGATTGGCGACAAAAAACTCGAGCAATTTGCGGACAAAAATTTTGAGCTGAATCGGAAATCGAAAACCGTCGAACACGCCAGAAACGACAATTTCGTTCACCGGCAAACTGAACAGGAAAAACAGCACGTTCAAGCTAAAACGAAACAATTTGAACGCGCGAGATAAACAGTTTGGAGTAGCCTTTCGTTACCGTTTACGAGTTGGATAATGCGACGATTTTTTATTACGATAAAGGAAACGATTCGTAAATATTTTATGCCGCTCATCGCTTGCCCGGATTGTCATTACAAAGTTTCCGACACGGCGAATTTATGCGTCAACTGCGGTCGCCCGATGAAGGCGGCGAAAACGAGTTACACTGAAAGAATGTCGGAACTTCAATATCAGAGTTTGAAAGCGTGGTTTTATCTGGTCGCGGCAATTCTGATCGTCTAATCTGCCTTCCAATTATACGCCTACCTTTTCGGCAAATAATCAACTCGCGTAATTTATTGGGGATTTCCGCCCAAACTCCCGAGAAGTATCTATAAGCCTTAAAAATTTTTAATTTTGGCTTGTAAACACTTAATTTTTTGCCCAAGGCTCAGTCACGGTAAAATCCGCCAGGATAGGTTATTTTTACTCAATCATACTAACGCAATTTTATAAACAACCATTATTGAACATTCTTGTATTTCCGGTAATTTTTTGATGATTTAACTGAATTTAAGTTTTAGTTGAGCGGCGCAGCGACGGCTGACGGGCAAAGGCTCTTTCGTGTCGCGTAAATAGATTTGGTATGAACGACCGAACCAGGTTTCGACTCTTTCGACGAATTCGAGATTGACGATGTTTGAGCGATGAATCCGCACAAAATGTTTTTCCGGCAAGCGGTCTTCCCATTCTTTCAGGGTTTTTGTGACGAGATGTTTTTTGCCGTCATCGGTGAAAACCGTTGAGTAATCGCCGTCAGCGCAGATACATTTGATTGAGCTGATTTTCAAAAAACGAGAACGCTCTCCCGTTTCTATAAAAAGACGGTCTTCATATTCGAGTTTTCGGCTTGTAGCTTCTGGCTTTTCTTCGGTTTCAAACAATCTTTCAAGGGTTTTGGCAAGCCTTTCGGGGTTGACGGGTTTGAGCAAGTAATCAATCGCATTGATTTCAAAAGCGCGAATCGCAAATTCATCGAAAGCCGTCACAAAAATCAGTTTGAAATCTTTTTCGACTTTCTCAAGTAAATCAAACCCGTTTTCATTGGAAAGTTGAACGTCAAGAAAAACGACATCCGGTTTGTGCGCCCGAATTAAATTGACGGCTTCGGTTAAATTCTTCGCCTCGCCGACAATTGATATTTCTGCAAAGTCAGCCAGCAGCAAATGTAATTCCGACCGCGCAAGCCTTTCATCATCAACGATAATTGCGGTTAGTTTCATCTAAATAATGCGAAGCGGATAAGGCGCTTTAGTCTCACATTTCTGCCTTTGAAATTTCGATTTTAGCAACGACGAATTCGCCGTCCTGTTTGAGTTCAAAACCGCCTTTTTCACCGTAAAGTTTTTCCAATCGCTCACGAACATTTTTTAAGCCGATTTTCGTCCCTGTTAAATTCGGTGAATTGTTTAAACTGCCGGTATTGGCAACTTCCAGAATGAGACTTTTGCCTTCCAACCGGGCGGAAATCTTAATTTTTAGAGGTTTTGGACTCGCCCGCAACCCGTGTTTAACGGCATTTTCAATTAATGGATTAAGGAGAAAATACGGAACCAGAAACTCTTCGGCTTTTTCTTCCACCTCATATTCAATCACAAGATTTTCTTCAAATCGAATCTTTTCAATCGCCAGATAATTTCGTGCCGCTTCCAATTCTTCCCGCAGCGATATTTCTTTGTTTTCAACCGCTACCAGCGAGTGGCGCAGAAAATCGGACAACTGAGTAATCATTCGCCGCGCCTGATTTCCGTCTTCGTTTACTGAAGCGCGAATTGAATTCAGAGCGTTAAAAAGAAAATGCGGATTAATCTGATATCGTAGCATCTCCAATTGAGCGCGAAGTAGTTGTTCTTCCTGCGTGCGTAGATTTGACCAGTATTTAATACCGAAATACAACGCGCTCCACGCGAACAAAACGATTGCGTAGCCCATCGCAACTCGCGGGTATGAGGCTATTGCGTGAGAGTAATCAAAATCGGTTTTCGACATCCACCAATACAACTTTTCAGCCGCTCCCCAGACGCATCCGAAAACCAGCGAACCAATTAATGCTGCAAACACAGACCGCAGCGGTAACCCCTGACTGGTGCCGCGGTCATAAATGCGCTGGTAAAATAATCTCAAAAAGCTGCTCAAGAGAAAGCCAAAAATCGAGCGATAAACTTTGAGAAGTAATACATTTAGGTGTCCGCCTTCTTCTGTCACAAAAGGCAGGATTGTCAGATACAGAACCAGACAGTAAGCCGACCAGCAAGCAATTTGCATCCACCAAAAAGAAGGCAGGTCGCCGCTCGCTCTAATTTTAATCTCGGTTAGCAATTTCTCTGGACGAACTTTCATTTACTATTTAAGATTCCGATAACGGAACAAATCTTGTTTTAATCAGCATTCGCATTTCTAATTCTAACCACCTTGCCATTCATCTCATCGGTTAAAATATACAATTTACCCATTGGGCTTTGAACTGCTTTTCTTAACCGCACCCGGTCATTAACAAACAACTCTTCGACGCTTTTTATCGTTTCTCCTTCAATCTTGAATCGCCACAGACTTCCTCTTGATAATCCGGCAACGAACAGATTGTTCTTCCACAAAGGAAATTCATCGCCCGTATAAAACACCAAGCCGGTTGGCGCAACGGTTTGTAACCAAAACCAAGCGGGGTCGGTAAAAGCAGTTTCTTTAGCCGGCGGAGGGACATAATCATCGGACCTGTATTTTCCGGTTGTCTTAATAGACCATCCATAGTTGGCGCGCGCGTTGAGAACGTTAATTTCGTCGCCTTGAAATGTTCCGTGTTCGCTAAACCATATTTTATTCGTTTCAGGTTCGACTGTTATTCCTTGTGCCGCCCGAATGCCGAGAGCATACAATCCGGGAACAGCCTTCGCGCCAAAATCGGGATTGTCTTTTGGAACGGAGCCGTCGGGGTTGAGGCGATATATCTTGCCTCTTTTATCTTCTACATTTTGTGCAATCGGCAGTGCCGGTTCGTCAATTTCCCTGAACAACCTCTCTCCGACTGTGAGGTAAAGTTTGCCGTCACGCCCAAACGTCATTCCGCCTCCATAATGAAAACGCTGGGCAGTATAAGGTGTCGCCACAAAAATCGTTTGAACCTGACTGAGCGAATCGTTGTCGAGAACGCCCCGGATTACTTTAGTCGCGGTTCCTTGTTCATTTTGGGCAGCATAAGAAACGTATACAAATTTATTCTTATCAAAACCGGGGTCAATTAAGACTTCAAACAGTCCGTCATTTTCTCCCGAATACTCGACTCTTTTGCCGGTCCTGTCGTCGGGAAACCCTTTTATTTTTACCTTTTGTTTGGTAGATAAATTGACTTTAACCAAATCGCCTTCTTTTTCCGCGACGAGTGCTTCTTCTTCGGTCAGAAAAGCTATGCTCCACGGGCGTTTAAGATTTTCTAAAACAATTTCTTTTTCCGGTTTGACATTTAATTCCGGTTTAATTGGTGGAACGTCGCCGCTTCTTTTTGGTATTCTAACCGCGGCTTTATCCACGATAAACCAGCCTTCATTGGTTTTCATTAAATTGAAGTAGTCTGTAAATACATCTTTTTCGGTAATGATTTCCACTTTGGCACTGGCAACGATGTTTGTAATGTCAATCGAGACGATTCTGGTCTGCAAATTTTTGTCTCGCGCGCGGGGCTTGAAAAAGCCAAGATAAGTCGCTTTGTCATACTCAATAACTTTGCCGTCTCTAATATTTTTAAGGCGGCAGGAAGAATGCATCGCTTTGTCGAGCTTGGTTGTGTCGCCGGTCGCCCAGCCGTCAAAGTAAAGCTGGATTGTGTTCTCAACCGACTGCCTTTCAGTTTGATTCGCAGAATCTTGAGCCGGAACGGTCAAGAAAGCTAAAATCATTAGCAAAAACAAAAGTAAATTTTTCATTAAAACAACTCTTTTCATTTTAGATTCTCCTTTTTTTGTCATTCAAAATCGGCTCGCCGAGCAACGCGAATAATTTTTTATTTAATCTTTTGACCGGTCATAACTTCATATAACGTGCCGTCGCCTTGATGCACAACCAAACCAGTAACCGCTCCGTTTGTGTCTTTGACAAACTTAAATTGGATGTCTTCAGTTTTGAGAAAGAAGTCGGTTTCCGATTCGGCGAACATCTCGACTTTCGGCTGTGCATCTCGCTGCGCGGTCAATTTTCCGTTTTCATTGGTAATAATAAAGGTCGTCGGCGGATACTGGATCCGGTATTGTCCGACGTATTTATCCAAAACGGAAGATGCGACGGTGACGGCTTTCCGCTCTTTCGGAATTTCATACGGCGCGCCGAAGACGATAGCCGACAGGACGTTGCTGATTTTTCCCGAAGAGCCGCGTCCATTGTTGCTCAAAACGATGACGGTCACGCGCTCGGAGGGAAAGCGGGCGATATAATTTATGAAACCGGCGAGATTGCCGCCGTGACCTATTTCCTGACGGTCAAACTTTTTGCTCGTCCACCAGCCGTAAGCGTAGCCTTTGCCGAGCAGCATATCCCTAAACGGCGTGAACATTTCGTCGAGCGATTTGCGCGACAAGAGTTTGTCCGTGTAAAGAGCCTTGTCCCACAGCAGCAAATCGCCGGTCGTCGAGTAAAGTCCGCCCGCCGCATACAGCCGGATCATCTCCAAATACGGCACATTTGTTACCGGGTCGCCCGGCAGTTGCCGGTAGCCGGTCGCGCGGTTTTTAATGATGCGGAGCGGATCTTCGTAACCGGTCTGCTTCATACCGAGCGGCGTGAAAATGTTTTCCTGCAAAAAATCGCTGTAAGATTTGCCCGAGACGCGCTCAATGATAAAGCCGAGCAGAGTATAGCCGTTATTGTTGTATCTGAAGTTGTCGCCCGGAACGGAGTCCAACGGCTTCTTTTTAATTGCGGCAGACCATTGCTCCCAAGTCGCAGGCACACCCGCGAGCGGTCCCAAATCCGGTCCAGTTAAGGTCGGAAGACCGGAAGTCATCGTCAACAGTTGGCGAATCGTAATCGGCTGCCACGCCGCCGGGCAATCGGTCAGATATTTGCAAATCGGGTCATTGACGTTTAATTTCCCGCGCTCCTGCAGCATCATTATCGCCGTCGCCGTAAACTGTTTGGTAATTGACGCGAGGCGAAACACGGTGTTCGGCATGTTCGGCACATCCAATTCAACATTCGCCATCCCGTAACTTTTGCTGATTATTGCCTGCCCGTCCCGTGCCACCAGAATTGACCCGCTGAAACGCTCGACTTCGACGGCAACCTTCATATACTCGTCAACTTTTGCCGTGATTTGTCGTGCCGACGGCGCGGCTGCATTTTGCGCCGAAGCCGATTGAAAACCGAACAGGCACAAGGCAGCGAGGATTATGAACCGATTTGTATGATTAAAATTGATACGCATACGAATTTCTCCTTAAAATGGCAGCTTACAATCTTCGATTCACAAGAAAACCAATCTCCGTCTGCAAGTTATGTAAAATTGTAATCCGGCTTCGATTAATCTAAGCTAACTTTTCGATAAACGGCGCAAATAGCCGTTAAGCGGTCAAGTTGAACATCGTAACTACATCCAAATCTTGGATAGACTAAAAACTAATCGCGGCGAAAATTGTCACCAACTAAAAAGATCAGTCGCTTTTGCCAATTTTGGCAAGCTGCGGTTCAGGAGTGAATATGAACGGAATATCTCGAATGAATGCAGTCGTTTACTGACTAATTGTATCCTGTATTATAATTCGACAATTTTATCGGAACTGCTCAAGAACAAAGAAAAGAATCACCAACTTGAAGAGATTGAAATAATCAAACAAATTTCACTAACAGCTTGGCAGCATATCAACTTTATGAGACGCTGCGAGTTTAATCAAAAACAGAAA
>JBPCPU010000184.1:0-10882 GCA_050998795.1 Pyrinomonadaceae bacterium | reverse complement strand
GCTGGTTACGGATTCATACAACAAGCGTGTGCGGATTCTTTTCAAAGAACCGAACACGGACAAAAACAAATCTTCGTTCACGGGCGAAACCGAATTTCAAAATGTGGATTTTGCCGACGCTCCGGCGACGGTTTTGCCGATGCGTTTGAATGTGATGGGACAACAAGGGTTTGTTTGTTTCAGCAAAGGAAGTCTTGAACCGATTCCTGTGATGGCTGCGCCGAACGCAACTTTTACGGTTACAAAAACGGCGGACACGAATGACGGCGCGTGCAATGCCGACTGCTCTGTGCGCGAAGCGGTGATTGCGGCAAACAACGCGGCGGGCGCGGATATGATTAGCATTCCGAGTGGAACATTTCAATTAACCATCGCCGGAGCAAATGAAAACGCTTCGGCAACCGGCGATCTGGACGTTTTGCAGGCTTTAACAATTACCGGCAACGGCGCGGGAAATACGATTATCCAAGCCGGATCGAATGCGACCAACGGTATTGATAAAGTATTATCTATCAATCCACTTTTTAATTCAGCATTTGCAACAAGTTTTACCGGTTTCACCGTTCGTTTCGGGCGCAATCCCGGCACCTTTACCGGCGACGGATTCGGCGGCGGTTTTGACTGGGAAGCGAACGGGACAGGCACATTAACCGTTTCAGGGTTGACGGTTGACAGCAACAGCACACTCGACGGCGACGGCGGCGGTATTGTCGCAACGAGTTTGCCGGTGGCAAGCGGTGTTATTTCGATTACCAACTCGACGATCTCAAATAATGATCCCGACCGGACAGGCAGTAACTCACCCATCGGCGGCGGAATTTTTGTCGGACAGGGAGTAACTTTTCGGCTGACGAACACAGTCATTTCCAGTAACAATGTGGTTGAAGCGTTTAATCAGGGACAGGGCGGCGGACTTTACGCCTTCGGTCCGGCGAGTTCGGCGGGCAAATCTTTTCTGACCGGCTCGACCGTTTCCGGCAATACCGCGCCGAGCGACGGCGGCGGGATTCTTTCGACACAGCCGATAGATTTCAATTCGCCGACGACTATCAGCGGCAACTCGTCGGGCAGGTCGGGCGGCGGAATTTTTGTCAACCACTCAAATGGAACGACGGTTATCAGCAAAGCCACAATGACGGGCAATTCGGCAACCACAAACGGCGGCGCGATCTATCTCGGAACTTCGACGACAACGAATATATTAAATATGAGTTTTTCGCGCATCGTCGGAAATACATCCGCCTCGTTTAACGGTCTGCTAACGACGGGCGGAACGGCAAATGTCGAAAATAACTGGTGGGGCTGCAACACCGGACCGAGTGCCGCGCCGTGCGATACGGCGGGAGCTACTGCGCCCGGAGTTGTTGATTTCAACCCTTGGCTGCGTTATACGCATACGGCTAGTCCGTCTTCGATTGTCGTCGGTCAAAGCACGACGCTGACCGCCAGTTTCCTGACCAATTCGGCGAATCAACCGATTGCGGCAAGCAATCTCGATGTTTTAATCGGATTGCCGATAACATTTAACAACGCCGTGCGCGGCACGATTTCCGGCGCACAGGCGACGATTCAAGCAACCGGCACGGCAACCGCGACTTTTACCGCGACATCAGCCGGAGCTGGTTCGGCTGACGCAAAAGTTGACAACGGCACGGCGACCGCCAATATCACAATCACGGCGGCATCAACGACGACGACGATTACAAACGACACGCCGGATCCGTCGGTGGTCGGACAATCTTACAGCGTGACCGCTTCAGTAACCGTCAACTCACCGGGCAGCGGCACACCGACCGGAACGATTACGGTCAGCGACGGTTCGCAAACCTGCACGATCACCCTGCCCGCGACCAGTTGTAATCTGACCAGCACGACGGCAGGCGCGAAGACTTTGACGGCGACTTACAACGGTGATACGAATTTTAACGCGAGTCCCGCATCGGCAGGTGTCGCACACACGGTCAATCCAGCCGCGACGACGACGACGATAAACTCGAACACGCCGAACCCGTCCGGGCAAAATATGGCGGTGACGGTAACGTATTCGGTGGCGGTCAATTCTCCGGGCGCGGGAACGCCGACCGGCACGGTAACGGTATCGGACGGCGTGAATAGCTGCACGGCAAGCGTGGCGGCGGGAAGTTGTATGATTACTTTAACAACTGTCGGAATGCGAACATTAACGGCGACATACAACGGCGACGGGAATTTTAATACCAACACGTCTGCGGGCGTTTCTCAAACCGTCTTAGCACCGACTGCCGCGTCGGTTGAGATCAGCGGACGGGTAACGACAAATTCGGGCAGAGGAATATCCAATGCGCGGGTAACAATTACCGATCAAGCGGGCAACAGCCGTTTGGCG
This sequence comes from Pyrinomonadaceae bacterium, assembly GCA_050998795.1. Lineage (GTDB taxonomy): Bacteria > Acidobacteriota > Blastocatellia > Pyrinomonadales > Pyrinomonadaceae. The sequence goes on along the minus strand of JBPCPU010000184.1, from coordinate 8,517 downwards.
ACGACGAGCGCGTTCGGATATTTCCGGTTTGACGAGGTTCAGGCGGGCGAAACCTATGTTATTTCGGTGAAATCAAAGCGATATAGTTTTGCACCACAAGTAATAAATGTTACTGAAAACTTGACCGATTTGACCTTTACCGCGCAGTAATAAATATCAGAGGCTGAGGGGCAGTCATTTCAACGGAAATAATTCAGTTTATTTCCGTTGAAATGACTTTTTAAAACTAATCTTCGATTGGAGTAGAGTTTCGAGCAAATATTATGAACAAAATCAAAACTGATTTAGGCGAAACTACCAATATCCTCTACGGTTATAATGCCGATTGGCTTTCGCCGAAACAAGGAAACAATGCGCTGTTTTCTCCCGCAAAAAAAGCACTCTCCACAATCAAGGTTGATCCGCCCGAAAAGTCGGGCAAGTGGGATTTCCCGGAAATAACGCTACACGATACCGCACAATCATTGCTGACTACTTTGCTGCCCTACAAAATTGAAGACCCGACTGACGGCATTGACGGACCGAAAGCACCTGCGGATCCTTTACTGATTGATGATGCCAACCGTGTTGAAGCGATAAAAAAACTCTCCCACACATTAGGAGTTGATTTAGGGAAAAGCGGTCAGTGATATGCTTTGGTTAAGATCACTCGAATTGATGAAAACGTAACGCATTCGAGTCGGGAAATGAATGTTCTGATTCACCCGAACCCTTCTAAAATACCGGAAGAAGCGGGTGTATCCAAACAATTTAAAAAAGCGATGAGCGGCTTGACGCGGTTTAAGCCGCGCGATGATTTCACGCCGGGCGATATTACGCCGAAAATCGCCAATGAATATCTCAGCCTTTTTATGGAGCAAGGAACGCATTATGTTTCTTCGATGGTTTTGGGTGATGTAATTTTTCAAGTGTTCGCTATGCCGGAAGAGCGTTTCAAGCGCGTTAAAAAAATCTACGCGGATCAACTGAGATGGTTCAATAAAAGGCTTATAAAATCGCCTGTCGTCCGAGTTTTCCCAACATCACGCAGTTATGCGATGTTGGAAAAATATAACCTCTTTATTTGCAAAGTCTATAAAACACAGGAAAATCAATAAAGTTTTCGTCTTTAAAAATGGATAAAGTCGAGCTTAGAAGTTGTTTGGAAAGTAATTTTTTTGCCCGCGAAATACGCCAACTACGCGAAAAAGAAAAAGTTTTAATTCTCTTTTCGCGTAATTGGCGTGTTTCGCGGGCAGAATCTTTTTGCCGAAGACGCGCAACGCGAAAGTGATGCGCCGCGTGATTCGCGCTGCTTATTTAGGCGAAGACGCGGGCGATTTGTCGGCACTTGAAAATCCGGGTGTGGTTGAAGAAATTAGACACGCGAAAAATTAGAATGGTTGACAAAACGATTAAATCGGGCAAATTTGTACTTTACTGAACAAACTTTCTTTCAAAACTTGAAAAAATTTGTTATTAGTTTGAATATCATTTTCAGGATTTAAGTTATGGCAAAAGCAAGGGAAATAACCGGACTCGATTGCGCGGCAAATGCTCTGGAATGGGCGGCAACGGTTTTGCGCGTGCGTTTTGACGAAGTAATCGAGTTGCGCGAGGCGGCTCTGGATTTTTCCGACATCGAAGGCGTTCACGCGATGCGCGTGGCGACGCGCCGTCTGCGAAGTGCGCTGCGCGATTTTTTGCCGCTCGTGAAAAAGCGACCGCTGAGAAAAGTAAGAAAAAATTTGAAGGAAATCGCCGACGCGCTCGGCGCGGTGCGCGACCAGGACGTGGCGATTCTCGCGCTCGAAAATTTGCAGTCAGCCGCCGTAATTGACCAGATTGTCGAGCAAATCAAAGAAGGAATCGAAAATCTAATCGAAGAACGCCGCGTCGTGCGCGAAGAAGCGCAAAGGCATTTAACCGAAACTCTGGATGCCGACAATTTGGCGAAACTGCAGAAAGATTTTACAACGGCGCTGGTTAATGCGGTCAAAAGGAAAAAACAAACGCGCGTCGTCAGTTTTAGCGAAGCCGGACGCGAAGCCGTCGCCGCAAGTCTCCGCGACTTGGGCGATTTGGGCGCGAGTCTCTATGAACCTTTCGACATCGAAGGATTACACGAAATGCGGATTGCCGCCAAGCGTCTGCGCTACGCGATTGAACTTTTCACCGTTTGCTGGGGCGAGCGCATTGCGCCTTTTGCCGTTGAAATTGCCCAAATGCAATCTTTGCTCGGCGAAGTTCACGACTGCGACGTTTGGCTGGAAAATTTAGGCTTGCAGATGCGCGAGCGGCAAAACGGCGCGGCAAACAGCAGCGAACGACAAGCCGCCGTTTGGCTTTTATCCGAGTTTGTCAAAAACCGGACAAAAAATTATCGTGCCGCGCTCAAACTGTGGAGCGAATGGGAGGCAAACGATTTTACCGAAAGAATGCAGGCAATTCTTTACGACAGATGACTTGTCAAATAAAAATTTTCCAACGTGCAAAGCATTCATTTTTAACTCTCGACATCATTTAGAGCCTGTTTGGAAATTCAGTTTTGTCGCTTGACGAGCGACGCATTTAATAGCGGCGGGTAACACCCGCCGTGTGCTTTTTCAGCGTCGGAACGAATGTTTACCAAAGCACGTCGGGTGTCGCTCGCGCTTTACCCGACGCTGTTAAATTTGTCGCTTTCAGCGATTTCAAGGAATTTCCAAACAGGCTCTTAGAAATTTCGCTTCAAAAATCTTTTGTCCGGCAAGCGAAGTATAAAAACCGTAAATCGCCGGACCGGGCAGCATAACCGCCGCAAAAATATACAAACATTTTGTTGGTTAGCGTCTGCATTCTTTATTGTTTGCTTTAAGGCTCGTTTTCTTCGCGGAGTAAATTCCCCTTGGAATCATAGACGCGAACACGTTTTTTGTTCTCAAATTGACCCGTGGGACGATTTTTTATAAGATTCATCTGCATTTCGTGGTCGGCTGCCGATTGTTTGCTGAGCATCGCATACGTTTCTTCAATTTGCTCGACAGTGGTCAGCGGACCGGCATAAACTTCGCCGTCATGCAAGATAAAAACTGCTTCTCGCGGTTCAGTTAAGTAGAGACTTCCCATTGTGCCGCCGCTTGGAAGTTCTTTGATAATCGTGTAATCGCCGTGCTGAGCATCTCCGTCGCGCTTTTCCCCAGCCTTAAAGGTGGTTATTATCTCCAGTTCATACTCTCCCGAATCGTTTGATTTCGTGTCGGAAGTGTCTTCAGTCGCCGCCGAATCGTCGTCCGATTGGCGACTGCCGCTTTTCTCCGCGTTCGGTTTCGCCTTTGTCTTTGTTTTGTCCGCGTTATCGGATTTTGCGGTCGAACGGTTCGCCGCGTTTGACGAGCCGGAGTCGGAAGTCGTGTTGTCGCCGAGATTGAATTTGCAAGCCGACAGACTCGCGCTCAACAACATAATCAAAATTGCAAGATTAAATTTATTTTTCATTTTTTTTCACCCTTTCACTTATCCTTTATTACGTTTTTTGTGTTCTGAAACGGCTCTCACGTTTTTAATACTTTTTAACGTCTGCCGCCGCTCCACATTTCAAAGCTGCCCCAAATCTGTTCAATCGTGGCTTTTTTGGCGTTGTAATCCTTTTCGTCGCAGCCGACAATCATCACGTAGTTATCGGTCACGTCCGTTCCGACCAAAACCTTCATCTTTGATTTCACGCCTTGCTTGTCAACCGAAGTCGCTTCCACGACGGCGAAATTGTCGCTCGCGCCGACAATTTCGCCGGTCTTTACGGTTTCGCCCATTCCTTCCAAAATGTTTTTGGCATTTTTGAGCAAAGTTTCACGGGTTGCCTGGCGGTCTTGCCAGGCGAAAACGTAAATTCCGATATTGTTCGGCGTGAAACCGGCGAAAGTATCAACATTTTTGACTTTTCCCCGATCGCCGGTCGTGCCGTTGGGAACATAAAAACCGTAACCCCGGCGGCTGTCATAGACATACAGCCAATCGTCGTTTGAAGCGACCTGGTTTTTTGTTCCCAAAGCGTTGGAAATCGCTTTCGATTCACCTGCCGGACGCTCCGAGCCGCTCAAAGCATTCGATTTCGGGTCGGGTGCGGATGTTTTGTCTTCCGCAATCAAATCTTCATCGTTTTGGGCGACGGTTTTTTCCGCTTTGTCCTTATTTTTTTTCTCTTTCTTTTCAACCTTTTCGGTTTTTTCCTCGTCCCTTTTTTCGGAATCGGATCTCGCCGAAGTGTTTTCGCCGAGGTTCAAATTGCAAGCCGAAAATGTTGCGCTTGCTAATAAAATTGTTAGCGTTAATACCCAGATTTTTTTCATCTTAATTTCTCCTTATATTTGTCTTTAACGAATTGAAACGGACATTTTGAAATTGACGTTTTTCGATTCAATCGCGCCGACCATAATTTTGTAATCACCGGTTTTTGACAGCCTGCCGCTCCAAGCCGTGTCGAATTCCGCCAACTCGCCCGCCATTCCCATCGGATAAGAACCGTCCGGCGCGACGAGATGGAAAACTACGTCGTTGTTTCCGCCGTCGTCGTTCCTGCCGCCGTCAGTGATTTTGACTGTTATTGTTTGCCCGCTTCGCGCTCCGACAAGATAAACCTTTTCTTCGCCTCTGATGATTTTGCCGTTCACCACTGTTGACGATTTGCGCGGCGCGAAACGAATCCGCTCGGTTTTTGAACTTTGCTCTGAAGTTTTTGAATTACCCGTCGAAGTTGAATTACCGTCCGAATCACCGAAATCGGGCTTGCTGTTCGCTTTCGTATAAGTTCCTTCAACGCTGACATTCAACCCGAAACCGCAATTTTTAAATTCGTTTTTCGCTTTGACAATGATTTTGCCGCCGGAAAACTTCAGCACAATTTCACAACCTTCGGTATCTTTCGGCACAAGAACCGCCGCGTTGCCGTTGAGCGTGACAATGCCTTCCGCCTCGCCCACATTTGCGTTCCATTCGCCGTTGACCTTGTACTCGTAACTGGCATAAAGAGCCACACGCAAACGGTTATTGCCTTGTTCTTCAACGCTGATTGTGTTGTTGTAATTTCCGCTTTTGTAGCGGTAAGTTCCGGTCAAAGCTGATAATTGAGCGTTTCCGGTTGTGTTTTTGCCGTTCGCACTGCTTTCAGCCAAATTCGCTTTTTTGCTGTTTTCAATTGAATTTAATTCGGCTGCGGTTTCTCTTGCTCCCAATTTGAAACTGTCAGCCGAAACGCCTGAAATCAATAGCGTTAAAATTATTAAAATTGCCGTTATGCGTAACATTCTTTTTCTCCTTCAATTTCCGAACAAACGAAAAGGCATAAATTCGAGTGCCGATTTTCCTTTTTACCTCTTACCTTTATCCCTTATCCTTCATCCTTTATCCTTTATTTCTTAATCCACGGCTCGGTCAGACGCTGCCACGCGCTCGACATTTTTTTATATTCGGTCGGACAGCGGACGGCGCGAGCCTGCGGCAAAATGCCTTCTTCAACAAAAAAGCCGTATTCGCTTTGGTCTCTGCCATACATCCAGCAGGCGACGTTGTAAAATCTCTGACTGCTCAAACTGTGTTCGTCGGCGAAAGAACCCGCCGAAGGCTGTTCGTTTTCCGACATCGCCTTAAACATCAAAACTCCCGCTCCGGCTGAGCCTTGTCCTGTTTCGTCCAGTTCATCCATCAGAATATAGGTCGAAAGCTGGTCAACCGAATCTTCTTCGCGTCCGGTGGCGGGCAAATCATAAACATCAATCAAGCAATGACCGAGTTCGTGGAAAAAGAAGAAAAGTGTCGCGCCAATCATTATTTGGTTGGCATCCTCTTCCGATTTCCCCATTTCTAACGCCTTCTGATGGAAAAACTCCATAAATTCGTAGCAAAAGGTAATCGTCTTTGTATTCGGTTGATACCAGGCATTCGGCTGACCGCAATCCTTAAAAGTTACCTTGACATCGGTCGGCAGAGACAGAATTTCGTTCAAACTACCGGTGATTTCTTCGATTGTTTTTCCGTCTTTAAATCGTTGGTTGAATTCGGCGTATTTTTCGTTTTCGATTTCCGAATAGACCGGAATAAAATCGCCTTCGTCGGCATTTTCGCTCGTTGCGCCCGATTTTTTGGAAGATTTTGTGCTAGTGGCTTTCTTCATACTGGCGACATCATCATCGGAAAGAGCGGATTTTCTGGTTGTTTTATCATCCGAATCGTTTTTCTTATCTTTGCTTGTGTCTGTGCCGGTGTTGAAGCTGCAAGCCACAGCCACGACAAAGATTATCAACAATGCCAAAATGCCGGAAAGTTTCGTTGACAAAGCAGTGTTAGAGTTTGGTTTGATAGTTTTCATAGTTTTTCTCCTTATAAAAATTCGCTGTATTATTTATCTTTGGAAGAATCTTCTTTCTGCGTTTCCGTTTGTTCTTCGGCGGTTTCATCAGAAGAATCTTTTCCAGGTTTAGTAGTTTTGTTTGTTTTGCTTGTTTTGCTTGAAGTTCCGTCGCTAACGGTAAAAGTCGCTGTTTTGCGGTCGAGTTCCTTGCCGTCTTCACCCGTCAAAACGACTTCGGTTTTATAGCTTCCCGGAACAATGCCGCCCGGAACGGAAAAATTAAAATAAACTTCGCGGCTTTCTTCAACTTCAAGTTCTTTTTCGGCTTTGTAAGCAACCGTGCCGGACTCTGCGCCTTCAACGTCGTCGAATAAAAGCCGGAACTTAACTTTGTTTTTACCGCCCGCGTTATTCACAGACGTTACCGCAAAGATTTCGTCTTTGGGCTTGAATTTCGTGCCTGGACTGCTCGCCGAGTTGTCTTTGCCGAATTTTATTTCGCTCAAATTAGCCGTCGAAAAACTGCAAGCCAATGAAACCAGCATTAAAATTCCGAATACAGTTAAAAAATTGATTTTGTTTGTCATAAAATTACTCCTCTTAAAATTTAATTTTGAAAAACCTCGACCAAATAGTCGTGTTTCCATTTCTGATATTTTCGCCGGAGAATGAAAGAGTTCGTTCAACGAGTCAGCACCGATAATGCACGGCTGCAAACCTCTCTCTCAATTCACTTTGCGTTTGTTTCTGCAATCGGCGTGTTTTGAAAAGCAGCGATGCTCCATTTACCATTTTCCTTTGTCATCACCAACGTAACAATACCTTTACCTTTTTTCTCTTCGCCGTTAATTTTGAAAGTTAAATTCGATTCGCCGTGAACGACGGCAACATCGGGGCGCAAAAAGCGAATTTGCTTGACGATTGAGATAATGCTGCTGTCTTTATAGATTGTGTCGAAAATCTGCTGATGCGATTTGGCGTTATCGGCGCGACCTTTGATGTGCATTCCGTTGATGACGACGTAATCCGAATCTTCGGCGAACGGTTTGGCAAACTCCGCGCCGCTTTTTGCGTTCCAGCCTTTAGCCATTTGCTCGACATTAGCGCGAATCGCCGCTTCGTCCTTGCTCGTTTTAGAAGTATTTTCCTGCGCGAGAACAAGCGTCGCCGCGCAAATTGTAATCAGAATCGTTCCCAAAAATTTTTGTAACATTTTTATTTTCTCCTGTTGATTGAAGTCATAATCGCCGGCGGTAGCGGGCGGTCTTATCTTTAAGTTTTTGTCCGCCCGCTACCGCCGGCGATTATGACTCGTTTTCAATTTACGGCTCTGCCGTGAAATTTAAGTTTTCGATTTCTTCGGTTACGACAACGACGCGCGGCGCGAACGACAATCGTTTTGCCGTGACATTGAAAACATAAGTTTCGCCCGGCGCGACATCCGCGAATCGGTAATAGCCGAATGAATTGGTCATTGCCGTGCGGGTTGCGCCGTTCGCGTTTGTCAAACTGACAATCGCCCGCGCCACGCCTCTGCCGTTGGCGTAAAGAACTCTGCCCGCCACCGAAACGCTTGCCGCCGTCGGTCCTAAAACCGCCACGCCCGGCGAGATTTCGGAAGTGTTGTTTTCGTTGCCGACGTTGGTGTCGTTTGTCCTTGCCGTGGCGGAAACGAAACGTCCGGCGGGAGTTCCAACCGGAAATGTCGCGCTGAACGAAGCGTTGCCGCTCGCATTACTCGTTACCGCAAATGTTCCGAGCGGGTTGCCGCCCGTAATCATCGCGCCGCCGGTTGAAGCGAAAAATTGAATCGTCAAAGCGGTGTTCGGCGTGGTGTTGATTGCTCCGCTGACCGTCGTGCCTGCGCCGCTCGACGAAGCCGAAGTCAGAACCGGATAATTTTGCAGATTGTTCGCGCCCGTGTCCGTGTCGCCCAAATCGTTCGGCGTTAAGCCGTCGCCGCCCAAATCAATGTTGAAAATCGCGTTCGAGAAAATCGCGTTTGACTCGATTAAATTGCCTGTGCCGCTGAAAATGACGATTCCTTTCGCGCCGTTGTGGGCGATGATGTTGCCGTCAGCCGGATTTGCGCCGCCGATGTTGGTCGTGACGTTGGTGATTGAAACGCCGCTGCCGGAATTTCCCAGAGCCGCCGTGCCAGCCGCGTTCGTGCCGATTTTATTTCCGGCGGGCGCGTCTCCCGGCGCGACGTT
>JBPCPU010000063.1:0-5294 GCA_050998795.1 Pyrinomonadaceae bacterium | reverse complement strand
TGGCAATTGGCGCATTTTGCATCGGCATTAACCAAATAAATTTAAAGGCAGCGACGACAAAAGGCATCGCCGTTTTCAACGCGCCGTATTCGAACACGCGCTCGGTTGCCGAATTGGTCATCGGTTTGTGCGTAATGCTGATTCGCCGAATCGCGGATAAAAATATCGCGGCGCATAAAGGAATTTGGTTAAAGGAAGCGAAGGGCGCGTTTGAGCTGCGCGGCAAAACTCTTGGTATTATCGGTTACGGCAATATCGGTTCGCAGGTTTCGGTGATGGCGGAAGCGTTGGGAATGAACGTCGTTTATCACGACATTGTTCCCAAACTGCCGCACGGAAATGCAAAACAAATCAGAGATTTGCGCGAACTTTTAGAACAGTCGAATATTGTTACTCTGCACGTGCCAAGTGACGCGACGACGCGCAGTATGATAAACGACGAAATGCTTTCGGCGATGCCGAAAGGTTCGATTTTTCTTAATTATTCGCGCGGCGATGTGGTTGATTTGGAGGCTTTGAAAAGACAAATCGAAAACGGCACGATTTCCGGCGCGGCGATTGACGTTTTTCCGCAAGAACCGGAAAAAAACGGCGACGAATTCGCAAGTGTTCTGCAAAATCTGCCGAATGTGATTTTAACGCCGCACGTCGGCGGTTCGACCGAAGAAGCACAGGCGAATATCGGTTTGGATGTAACCGCAAAATTGATAAATTACACGGAACTCGGCACGTCGAACGGTTCGCACACCGTTCCCGAACTCAATCTTCCGCCGCAAGCCGCAACGCATCGTATTCTGCATATTCATCAAAATGTTCCGGGTGTTTTAAGCGAAATAAATTCAAAATTATCGGCGAAAGGCATCAATATTTTGGGACAATTTTTGAAAACAAATGACGAAATCGGTTATGTGATTTTAGATATTGACACGGAATTATCAAAGGAGGCGTTTGGGATTTTGAAGGAAGTTAAGGGAACAATAAAAACGCGGATGGTTTATTAGGACTTTCTCAAAAGTAAAAATTTTTAACGCAAAGACGCAAAGGCGCAAAGACGCGAAGAAAATTAAATACTTTCTGACTCTGCTTTTTTACCTTAAAAACTTTGCGCCCTTGCGCCTTTGCGTCTTTGCGTTAAAATTCTCTAGAGCGGTTACGGATTGAGCGTCAGGTATGAAAATTAAAGGCAGAAGCCCGACTGTCAAGGAGGGCTAAATTCAAAGACAGCCCTTGCTGACGCGCGGGCTTCCGCCCCGTATATTCAACTTTAACCGCTCTAAAATGAGAAAGCCTTATTGAAATTGAGAGAAAGTTAAGCGGAAGATAAAATTTTCGATTGGAAAATTATCGGACATTATCGCTATTTTTGAAATTATTCTTTCTCTTTCGTTCCGTGCTATTGTAAAAAATCTGGATTAGTAAATGAATTCACCGAAAACTGAACTTTCTAATATACCTGAAGCGCAAACCGCGCCCGAATTATCTTTATTTTTACCCGTTTTAGATGAGGAAGAAAATTTGCGCCCGATGCACGCGAAAATTTCGGAAGCCTTAAACGCTCTCGGCAAAACGGCGGAAGTGATTTACGTTGACGACGGCTCGACGGATAAATCTCTGCAAATTTTGCGGGAAATTGCATCGGCGGATTCGCGTGTTCGGGTTATTTCCCTGCGTCGGAATTACGGGCAAACGGCGGCAATGAGCGCGGGAATTGACGCGGCAAAAGGCGCGATTTTGATTCCGATGGACGCGGATTTGCAAAATGACCCGAAAGACATTGCGCGACTGCTCGAAAAATTAAATGAAGGTTACGACGTTGTTTCCGGTTGGCGCAAAAACCGTCAGGATAAATTAATTTCAAGAAAAATTCCGTCGCAAATCGCCAATCGAATCATTTCAATAATCGGCGGCGTTCCGCTTCACGATTACGGCTGTTCATTGAAAGCGTATCGGCGCGACGTGATTCAAGATGTCAAACTTTACGGCGAAATGCACCGCTTTATCCCGATTTATGCGAGTTGGGCGGGCGCGCGAGTAACGGAAATTCCGGTTGACCATCACGCCCGAACGATGGGCAAATCGAAATACGGAATTTCCCGAACAATCAAAGTCGTTTTTGATTTGATAACCATCAAATTTATGGCTTCATATCAAACAAAACCGATTTACGTTTTCGGCACATTCGGTCTGCTGGCGTTCTTCATCTCGCTGATTGCAGGCGTTTGGGCTTTGTTTCTGAAACTCGTCGAAGGCGTTTCGTTTATCCTCACGCCTTTGCCGATTATCGCCGTCGTGATGCTCGCCATCTCGGTGCAGTTTTTTCTGATGGGCTTGCTCGCCGAACTTCTCGTGCGAACGTATCACGAATCGCAGGACAAAGCGATTTATACCGTAAGGGAGAAGATTGGATTTGAGAACAATAAATGAAATGGAAAAACTAAATATCTGTTTGGAAACATCTTCATATTTACCTTTAGTTTGGATTACGCCTTACTCTCAGAGTGTAATCACACTTATTGAGTTTTATCGTCAAAAAGGTATTTTTTACATACAAGAAGATTGTCTGCTTGAAGCATTGGGTTACATTCGTTATCAAAAAGATTGGTTCAGGCATCCATCTGTCAGATTAAGAAAATTAGCCAAGATTTTAACTGATAAGCAGTTAGACAGTTTTTCTTTTCCAAGCACGGCATTTCAAATTCTTTTAGGCGGCAAAATGTGGGCGCAAGGTTTGTATTTAAACTTTGTCAGACACACGACCTTTTTGTATGCGGATTTGGTTGATAAAGTTGATTTTTCGGATAGAAGGCAAGGGCTTTTGATTCTCGCCGATTTGATTGATGAAAGGTTTGAAATTTTAAAAGATAAAATTGAAGGTCATCTCAAAGCGAATGAATTTCAAATAAATTTTGGTGAAATGTTAAGTTATTGGGGAAGATATTATCTGTTCAGCGAACTTCCCGAAAATTTGACTGTGAAGGTTTGGAAGGATTCAAGCAAATTTGAAAAAGGCGTTGCTCGCATTAGAGATGTTTTTCACTATGAAAGTATGCTTAATGCCGACATCGAATTTGATAAAATGATTGTCGCAAACACAGGTTTTTCAAAACACATTAAAACTGAAAAAGCATTGAAAATTTTACCTATTGAAATAATTACTGCTTCTAGTCGGCAATTGGATTTATTTGAATGAAAAGAATTGATTACAACATTATTTTCAAACCTACTTTTTATAATTCGACAAGGAATTTGTTGGCTTTATGGTCATTAGGTTTTGTAAAATCACTTGTTCCTTCACTCGAAAGACCAACTAAAAAATTCGATGTGGAATATGTCGGACAATACGATTTTTTCTTGCCGCCGAATATTCGCATCGAAGTCAAAGCCTCTCGCGCCGTCGAATTTCGGAGTAATCATCCACTTTCATTAAAAGCGTTAGCTTTCGATTCAGACAAAAATTTCGACATGAATTTTCAGCAAATCAAACCGAGATATTGCGAAGTTTTTGTTTGGTTTGGCGTGTGGCGCGACGTTATCAAATGTTGGGTGATTCCTTCGTTTGAAGTTGAAAATAACCGTTATTATTCAAAAGGGCAACATCGCGGAAATGTCGGCGAAGGTCAACTTCATTTCAAACGCGATAACATCCGTGAATTTGACCGATATTTGGTTGAGTCGAGTAAGATAGAAAAAACTATCAGAAAGGCTTTTGAAACAGAGAAAAAACTTCGTGAACAAAAATGTGTGGAATAGCAGGTTGGGCAAATTTAGAAAATAATCAAGCGCAAAATCAGAGCGAAACCGTTTTGCACCAGATGTGTGAGCGGATGAAGCATCGCGGTCCCGATTCGGAAGGTTTGTGGCTTGATAGCGGAGTCGCGCTCGGAATGCGACGGCTTTCGATTATTGACCTTCATACGGGCGAGCAGCCGGTTTATAGCGAAGATAAATCAATCGTCGCGGTGATGAACGGCGAGCTTTATAATTTTCGGGAAGTCCGCGCCGATTTGGAAAAACGCGGACACAAGTTTGAAACAAACACCGACACGGAAATTTTGCCGCATCTTTACGAGGAATACGGCGAAGCGATGCTCGAACACCTCAACGGAATGTTTGCGTTCGCTCTTTGGGACAAACGTCGTCGGAAACTGTTGATTGCGCGTGATAGATTCGGCGAAAAACCGCTTTATTACGGCGTGTTTGACGGCGTTCTTGTTTTCGCTTCCGAGCCGAAAGTTCTGCTGGAAAATCCGGCGGTCAACGCGGAAATAAACCTCGACGCGCTTCGGCAATATCTTTCTTTCGATTATGTTCCCGCGCCGCATTCGATTTACAAAAATATCTATAAACTTCCCGCCGCGCATCTTTTAATTTTAGAAAACGGCGAAATTAAAACCCGCAGATATTGGAATTTGAGTTGGCAGAAAAATGGCGGAAACCCGCGCGTCAGCAAGGGTGTTGGTTTTGACGCACTTACTAACGTGCGTGCTTCTGCATTGAATTTTGAAAAAGCCGCCGAAGAGTTGCGCAAATTGCTTGCCGATGCTGTCAGAATGCGTCTTGTTTCCGATGTGCCTTTGGGAATTTTGCTTTCCGGCGGTGTTGATTCTTCAACTGTTGCAGCGTTTGCGACACAATTTTCAACCGAAAAAGTTAAAACGTTTTCTATCGGCTTTGAAGAAGATTCGTTTGATGAATCGGAGTTTGCACGGGAAGTTGCGGCGCATCTCGGAACGGAACATTACGAAGATAAATTGAGCGTTGAAAAAGCGGCGGATTTGATTTCGGGAATCGGAACGTGGCTTGGTGAACCGATGTCGGACGGCTCGTTATTGCCGACGTTTTTGCTGGCGCGGTTTGTTCGCAAATATGTAACGGTTGCGCTCGGCGGCGACGGCGGCGATGAGATTTTTGCTGGTTATCCGATGTATTTCGGGCATAAAATGGCGCGTGTTTATGATTCGATTCCAAAGATTTTACGAAGCGGTTTGATTGAGCCGTTTGTCAATAATCTGCCCGTTTCAAACAAAAATCTTTCGTTTGATTATAAAGCGAAACGCTTTGTCGCGGCTTCAAAATACGATGTTGTAACGCGCCATCATTCGTGGTTCGGTTCATTTTCGGTTGATGAGCAAAATCATTTACTAAATAGAGATATTTTGGCAAACACTTCGGGCGACATTTACAAAGGAGCGAAGAATTTACTGCAAATTTGCGATGCGGCGAACGAAATCGAGCGGATGCAGTTTTTGGATATAAATTTTTATATGGCGGAAGATATTTTAACGAAAGTTGAC
>JBPCPU010000014.1:0-10054 GCA_050998795.1 Pyrinomonadaceae bacterium | reverse complement strand
CAATAAACGCCAATAAGCGCGCGCATTTGTCTGAATTACTTGAATGTTCCGATGTTTTTCTAAAAATATCTTTTTTTTCGCGTCTTTTCGCCTTCGCGGGCAAATTTCTTATTTCCGATAATGTCTAATGAAAATATATCTTGATAATTGCAGTTTGCAGCGTCCGCTTGACGACCAATCGCAACCGCGTATCGAACGGGAAACGGAAGCAATTATCGAAATTTTGTCGTTTTGCGAAGCGGGAATTTTAACGCTGATTTCATCGGAAGTTTTGCAAACCGAAATCAATGAAATTTCTGATTTCGAGCGCAAAGAAGCATCTTTCGGTATTTTAGAAATTGCGCGGGAAACGGTTGCGGTTGATTCGGAAATTGAAAGCCGCGCTAAAGAGTTTGAAAAATTTGGCGTCAGACCGTTTGACGCGCTGCATCTTGCCAGCGCCGAAGCGGGAAATGCTGAATACTTTTGCACTTGCGACGATAAACTTTTAAAAAAGGCAAAGATGCGGAGCGATTTAAAGTTAAAGGCGGTTTCACCGATTAAATTGCTCGAGGAGATTGTAAAATGAATCCAACTATTGAAGAAACAAGCGAAGTTACGGCTGAAGCAATTCGCGTATTGTTTCGTGAAATGGGCGTTGCCAAGACGCTTCGGTTTTTAAGCGAGGTTAGCGGCGGGCGCGGCGATTATACGAAAGAGCATCAGGAAACTGCCGATAATCGAACTGTTGCCGATATTGTGGCAGAGATTAAAAAACGGCGTGAGGCAAGTGAAACAAAATAGATTTTTGTCATTTGTCCTGAGCGAGTTGAGATTAGCCGGGTTCGCAAATTTTATTCAACTCACAACGGACAATGGACAACAGACGAAATAAGTTATGCAATGGTTAGCAGAAATTTGTGTTAGGCGACCCGTGTTTGCGACGATGTTGATTTTGTCGCTGGTGACGGTCGGCGCGTTTTCTTTCTTTTCACTCGGCGTGGATTTGTTCCCGAAGATTGATTTTCCGACGATTACGATAACGGTTATTAATCCGGGCGCGTCGCCGCAGGAAATCGAAACGGAAGTAACGGAAAAAATCGAAGAAGCGGTCAATAACGTCAGCGGGATTGACGAGTTGCGTTCGACTTCAATCGAAGGCGTGTCGCAGGTTTTCGTCCAATTTATTCTTGAAAAAGACGTCAATGTCGCCGCGCAGGAAGTCGAAAATCGCGTTCAGACTGTTATTCCGCGTCTGCCTGAAACTGCCGAACAACCGACCGTGCAGAAACTCGACACCGACGCTACGCCCGTTTTGCGGATTGTCGTTTCCGCGCCGGATTCACTGCGCGACGTAACGGAAACCGCCGACAAAAAAATCAAACAGCGGCTCGAATCGGTCAGCGGCGTCGGTCAAATCACCATTATCGGCGGGCGCGAACGTCAAATCAATGTCTGGCTCGACCCCGATAAAATGCGTTCTTACGGTGTTACGCCGGTTGAAGTTACGACGGCTCTGCGTCTGCAAAACATCGAATTTCCGAGCGGCAGACTTGACGAAGGACAGACGGAAACGAGCGTCCGAACTTTAGGAAAAATTCAAAAGCCGGAGGAATTTGCCAATGTCGTCGTCGCCACGCGCGGCACATATCCGGTCAAAGTCAAGGATTTGGGCTACGTCGAAGACGGCGCGGAAGAAATCCGCACGCAGGCGCTTCTCAACGGTCAGCCCGCCGTCACGCTCGTCGTTTCCAAACAATCAGGACAAAATACGGTCGCCGTCGCGCACAAAATTAAAGCGCGTCTGGACGAAATTGCAAAGGCGAAAAGTTTGCCTGCAAATTACAAAGTGGAAATCATCGGCGATAACTCGATTTTTATCGAAAATTCGCTGCGCTCGATTGAAGAACATTTAATTGTCGGCGGTTTTCTGGCGGCGGCTGTCGTGTTTCTGTTTTTATGGAATATCCGCACGACTATTATCGCGGCTCTGGCGATTCCGACTTCCATTATTTCGACTTTCGCGCTGATGTATGCGATGGGCTACACGCTCAATTCGATTACGATGCTTTCGCTGACTTTGATGGTCGGCATCGTGATTGACGACGCGATTGTCGTGCTGGAAAACATCTATCGTTTCGTCGAAGAAAAAGGAATGAATCCTTTTCAGGCGGCGATTGAAGGAACACGCGAAATCGGTCTGGCAGTTTTGGCAACGACGCTTTCGCTGATGGCGGTTTTCGTGCCAATCGGTTTTATGCAGGGCATCGTCGGACGGTTTATGTCGTCGTTCGGCTTGACGGCTTCGTTTGCCGTTGCCGTGTCGTTGATTGTTTCATTCACTTTAACGCCGATGCTCGCCGCGCGTTTGATTAAGCCCAAAGTCCAAAGCCCAAAGTCCAAAGTCGAAGACGAGCCGCTTGAAATTCACGGCGACGGAATGATTGGAAATTATGAAGACCAAAAACCGAAGACCAAAGACCATTCTTCCAAAAACAGTTGGTTTTACAGCAGAATTGACAGTACGTATACCTGGCTTCTCAAATTTTCGATGACGCATCGCTGGGTGATTATTACGCTGTGCGTTTTAGTTTTTCTGAGCATCGTGCCGCTGTTTATGTTTGTCGGTAAAAACTTTTTGCCGGTTGACGACCAATCGCAGTTTGAAATTTCAGTTCGCGCGCCGGAAGGTTATTCTTTGCAGGCTTCAACCGTTTTGATGGAACGAATTGCAACCGACGTTCGCAAAATGGCGGGCGTAACCGACACTTTGATAACGGTCGGCGGCGGTCAATCACAGGTCGTCAACAACGGCTCGATTTACGTCAAATTGTCTGAAATCGGTAATCGTCCGAAATCGCAGGAGCAAATGATGTCGGACGCACGCGAACTTTTGAAAAATTATCCGTCGGAACTGCGAACCGCCGTTCAGCAAGTTGCGGCGTTTTCGGGCGGAGGTTTTCGCAATGCAAACGTGCAGTTTTTAATTTCCGGACCCGACTTAAAAGTTCTCGAGCAGTTTTCCGCCAAAATTCTCGAAAAAATGAAGACGATTCCCGACGCGGTTGACGTTGATTCGACTTTGATTAGCGGAAAACCCGAAGTTCAGCTTGAAATTGACCGTGACACCGCCGCCGATTTGGGCGTTCGCATCGGCGATGTTTCACAGGCTTTGAACACGCTCGTCGCGGGACAGGAAGCGACGACTTTTAATGAAGGCGCAGACCAATATGAAGTGCGGGTCCGCGCAATAAATAATTTCCGCACCGACGTCGAAGGCTTGACGCGCTTGTCTGTTCCGTCATCAAAAGTCGGTTTGGTAACGCTCGACCGCCTGGTGAAAGTCAAACGAGGAACAGGACCGAGTTCGGTTGATCGTCTCAATCGCCAGCGTCAGGTAACGCTTCTGGCAAACACCAAGCCGGGCGGTTCGGCAACGAGCATCACGTCGGAAATTGATGCGTTTGTCAAAACGCTGAACTTGCCTGCCGGTTATCAAACAGGTTATGTCGGGCAGTCGAAGGAACTCGGCAAATCGTTGTTTTATTTCGCATTGGCGATCACTCTGTCGTTTATTTTTATGTATATCGTGTTGGCGGCGCAGTTTGAATCGTTCATCCATCCAATAACGATTTTGCTCACTCTTCCGCTTTCGATTCCATTCGGTATCGTCAGTCTGCTTGTTGCGGGACAAACCGTGAACATTTTTTCGGGTCTTGGTTTATTACTGCTTTTCGGCGTAGTCAAGAAAAACGCGATTTTGCAGATTGACCATACAAATCAACTGCGCGAAAAAGGAATGACCCGTTATGAAGCGATTATTCAGGCAAACCGCGACCGTCTGCGTCCGATTTTGATGACGACGATTGCGCTCGTCGCCGGGATGATTCCGCTCGTCGTCTCGACCGGCGCGGGTTCGGGAACAAACCGTTCTATCGGCGTTCTGGTCGTCGGCGGGCAAAGTTTGTGTTTGCTTTTGACGCTTTTGGCGGTGCCGGTTTTTTATTCGCTGTTTGATGATTTGAGCGAAATACGCATTTTCCGCCGGGCAAGCGATTTATCGGGAAGAGTTTTCGGCGGTTTGAAACGAAAATTTACGACGGCGGCGAGTTCATTGCTTAATACAAAATGAATAGAGGCAGAAACACGACCGTGAGGGAGTGTGTCAATTGTGGTGGGATTTTGACACGCTCCTTAACAGTCGCGTTTCCGCCATAATGAAGAGATGAAAACAGATGTAATTATCATCGGCGCAGGTCCGACGGGACTTTCGCTGGCATGTCAGTTCGTCAGATACGGCGTTGATTTTGTCATCGTCGAGAAAAAGGAAGGCGTTACGCCGTATTCAAAAGCTCTCGGCGTTCACGCGCGGACGTTGGAGATTTATGAACAACTCGGACTCGCCGAAAAAGCCGTTGCCCAAGGTGCAATTGCCGGAAAAGTGCGCTTTCTCGAAGGCGGCGAAGTGCGCGGCGAAGTTGATTTATCGAGTATCGGACAAGGTTTGAGCCAATATCCGTATATGCTCGTTTTAGAGCAGAGCAAAAACGAACAACTTCTCTACGAATATCTGCAAGCGCACGGCAAAGATGTTCTCTGGCAAACCGAACTTGAAAGTTTTTCGCAAAACGATGAGGACGTAACGGCGAAAGTAAAAACCGCAAACGGCGAAACGCAGACAATCGAAGCCGAATATCTCGTCGGATGCGATGGTCCGAAAAGTCCGACTCGACACGCGCTCGGTTTGAAATTTGAAGGCAGCACGTTTGAACGAATTTTTTATGTCGCCGATGTCGAAATTGATTGGAAATACAGCCACGACGCGCTCTACGGTTGCTTGACGAGAAATGCAGTTGTCGCCTTTTTTCCGATGCCGGGCGAAAATCGTTATCGCATCGTCGGCGCATTTCCCGAAGAATTTGCCAAAGATGAAGGCGATATTCTTTATGAAGAAATTGAAGAACGAATCAAGCAGGAATCGAAAATCGCGCTCGACATCACAAAAGTCAACTGGTTTTCGACCTACAAAGTTCACACGCGCCACGTCGAACGATTTTCCGAAGGCAGATGTTTCTTAGCCGGAGATTCGGCGCACGTTCACACTCCGGCGGGCGGACAAGGAATGAATACCGGAATCCAAGACGCTTACAATCTGGCTTGGAAATTGGCTTTTGTTTTGCAGAAAAAAGCTGATGCGAAGATTTTAGAAACCTATAACGAAGAACGCTTGGAAAACGCCAAGAATCTTTTGGGAACAACCGACCGGATGTTTAACCTAGCGGCAGGAACGGATTGGTTTTTGAATTTAATTCGGACGACGATTTTTCCGCCGTTGGCGAAATATGTTCTCAAAATTGATGCGGTCAAAAAACGGCTTTTCCCGTTACTTTCGCAAATCGGTATCAATTATCGTGAGTTCTCTTTGAGCGAACATACGGGCGATAGTGAATTTGAAATAAAAGCCGGAAACCGAATGCCGTATTTTTTGGTTGACGGCGCGAGTATTTACGACAAACTGCGTCAGCCGAAGTTTCATCTGCTCGTTTTTTCCGACGGGCAAAGCGATTATCAAACGACGAAAGCGGAACTCGAAAGCGAATTTACCGAATTGATTGATTGCATCATCGTTCCGCTTTATCCGCAAATAGCGGAAATTTTCGGCGTTGAAAAACCTTTCGCCGTTTTGCTGAGACCGGACAATTATATCGGAACGATTTCTTGCGATACTTCGCCCAAAACGGTGAAGAACTATTTCAATCAGGTTGTGTTCAGGTCGGCAGCGTCGGCGTAAGCCGATGCGTCAACGTCGTGTACGCTGACGTTACTGACATTTAGAGGTTTTATGGAACAATTTATTCAAAAGTTTTTATACATTTTAATTTCAGTATTTTTCTGTTTCGGTGCGATTCCGGCGCAGGACACGACACCTTCGCCAACTCCGACGCCAATGCCAGCGGTGGAAAATCAGGTTAATGATACGCAAAACGTCAATCCTGAAAATTTGAAAGGCGTTCCAACAATTGCACCGAATTATCAATCGAACGATAAAACTCTGCCCGAACTCGGTCGCGTCGGCGTGGATATGATGGCGCAGAGACCGCTTTCACTGAAAGAAGCGATAACGCTTGCTTTGGAAAACAACAAAGACATCGAAGTTTCGCGCCAAAACGTGCGAATTGCCGAATTTGATTTGCGGGCGGCGGACGGGTTTTACGAACCGAAATTTACCGGACAAACCTTTTATGAACGCGCCACTGTTCCGAATGTCAGTATTTTCAGTAATGTTAATAAAATAACGACCGGTTCGATTGTCGGGAATGCCGGTTTTCAAGGTTATATCAAAAAATACGGCACGATTTTCAGCGCAACCGCCAATAATCAGCAGGTTTCATCGGGAAATCCGCTGTCGGTTTTAAGTCCGCAGTATAATTCGAGTCTGATTTTCAGCGTTACTCAGCCGCTTTTTCGCGGACGTGGTTTTGACCAGCCGCGCCGCACAATCGAAATTGCCAAACGCAATCTGTCTTTGACGGACACTCAGTTTCGGCAACGCTCAATCGAAATTATCACGAATGTTCAGCGTGCTTACTGGGATTTAACTTACAACTTGCGAAATTTGCAGGTGCAGCGCGATTCCGTCAAAGATGCGAAAGACCAACTCGCGCATAATCAACGCCTGGTCGAAGAAGGTCAGCTTGCGCCGATTGATATTATCGCGGCGCAAACGCAGGTGGCAAATTTTGAGCAGAATGTTTATACGGCTTTAGACGATGTGAACCGTGCCGAGAATACTTTAAAAAATCTGATTGCCGAAAATCGCGCCGCGCCGATTTGGAATGCTTCGATTATTCCGACTGATTCGGTTGATTTGGATGTGCCGAACACAACTCTGCCCGAAGCGTTAGATTTGGCTTTGCAAAATCGTCCTGAAATCGAAATTAATAACGTCCAAAAAGACATCAATGCGATTGACCAAAGATTTTACAAAGAACAGACGAAACCGCAGGTTGATTTAATTGCAAGTTATACGACGTCGGGAATTGCGGGAACGGCAAATCCGAGTGCGATAAGCATTTTTTCCAATAATTCAACCGCAGCTACAATCAACCAAATTATACCGCGCGTTAATGCCAATAATCCAACACTTCCGCCGATTGATTTAATCAGCGTTCCGCCGCCGCAAACTGTTTCGGGCAATTTGACGGGCGGTAATTTCAGTTCCTTGACAGACATTTTCGCTAATCGTTACCCGACATTTCGCGCCGGTGTGCAGTTTAACATTCCTTTGCGAAACGAAACGGCAAAAGCGCAGCTCGGAAAAGCGTTGGTGCAGGGTGAACAAATCCAGACACAGCGCGAACAAATCGCGCAAAATATTCAGGTTGACGTGCGAAATGCTCTGCAAACTGTCAGAACTGCCGAAGCAAGATTGCGGACGGCGGCAATTTCACGCGAAAACAGTCAAAAACAATATCAATCGGAGCAAAGAAAACTCGACGCGGGACAATCAAATATCTATATGGTTTTAGACCGCCAAACTGCTCTGACGACAGCCAAAAGCACGGAACTTCGCGCCCAAACCGAACTCAATAAAGCAATCGCCGATTTGCAAAAGGCGACGGGAAATTCGCTGAAAGCAAATAATGTCGAAGCACGGCTTAGAAAGTGATAGGTGAGAAGTGAGAAGTGATAAGTGATAGGTGAGAAGTAAAGATTCATCGTTCATTACTTCTCACTTCTCACTTATCACCTATCACCTATCACCTATCACGTTTTTGCTCTTTTGATTGAAAACCGACATAATAACAACTTGTTTTAAAGCAGTAAAAAATAATGAAATTTATTTCGGATATTAGGCTTTTGTTAGTTGGTTTGTGGCTCGGCGCGGCGGTTTTCTTTATCGCGGTTGCTCAAAGCGCGTTCGCCGTTTTGCCGAATCGGGAAATGGCGGGTTCGGTTGTTTCGCGGACTTTGCTGATAATAAATTTAAGCGGTTTGATTATCGGCTTGATTTTGCTGGCGACTTCATTTATTAAACAATTAAATATCAAATCTTTCCGGCTTTGGACGGAAAGAATTTTGTTAGTGATTTTAACTGTCGCCTGCGCCGTCGGGCAATTCGTCATCGGTTTGTGGCTGTCGTGGATTCGCGCCCAACTTGGTCGCCCGATTGACGAAATTGCGGTTGACGACCCGCTCAGAATCCAGTTTAATAATCTGCATCAATATTCGGTCTGGGTTTTGATGACGGCGATGATTGCAGCTCTTGTTTTGTTTTTTATAATTGCGCGGAAATCCGGCGAAAATATAGTTGTGGAAAAGGAAAATGTTAAATTCAATTAGAGAAAACATCGAGCGTCGGTTGGGTATTGAAAGCCGTCCCGCACCGGTGAAAAATGCGGCGGCGGTTGAAAATCCGACCGAATTTTCGGGGCGTTTCAAAAATTGGCGCAGTAACGAAAATCTCGACAATTACCCGTTTATCGAAAACACCAACGCACCTTTTACACCGGCGCGACGCGCACTTCCGATGCTCAATTTGGCTCTGATTTCTTCGGCGGGAGCGTCTATTAACGGCACATCGCCGTTTGATATTGAATCGCGCGACGGCGATGCAAGTTTTCGGGAAATTCCGATTGAGGTCGAAGCGGAAGATTTGCTGTATGCGGCGCGTGGTTACGACCCGACAGCGGTGCGCGAAGATAGAAATTCGCAAATTCCCATTGAGCGTCTTCTTGAATACGAAGCCAACGGCGTTATCGGCGGGTTGAATAGTGTTTGGTGGAGTTTGAGTAGTTATATCCCGAATGCGCGTCTGGTTGCCGAACAACTTGCGCCGCAGATTGCCGAAAGAGTTGCGCGTTACGATGTCCAAGCCGCGCTTCTTATTCCGGCTTCGCGCCTGTGTCATCAAACGCTCGGCATCGTGGCGCGGGTGCTTGAACAACAAGGCATTCCGACAATTATGCTGGCGGTTGACCGCGCAATTACCGACAAAGTTCGCCCGCCGCGCACGGCATATTACGCCGGAGAATTCGGCGCGGTTGTCGGAAAACCGAATTGGAAGCAATATCAACTGCGCGTTTTGGACGAAACTCTGCGCTGGATTGAAACTTTTGACCAACCGGGCGCAAAGCGTTTGGTTGTCAATCTGGAAACCGAAGTCGAACAGGAACGCGGCGAAACGTAAAGCAGAGTCGGAGCGTGGACGGCTCGTCCGCATTGAGCGCAAGGCGCGAAAAAACCGTTGCCAATCAAGTCGCGTATCAGCGCACGGCAGGCAACGTCGCTCGCGCTCCGTTGGCGGACGAGCCGTCCGCGCTCCGACAAACACGTGATTCACTTTTTAGTCGCACTCAATTGAAAATCGCTATAAAGGTTTCAGGATTCCGATGCGGAAGCCCGCACGTCAGTAAGGGCGTTCAGTGTTCGCGTCCTTACTGACGTGCGGGCTTCCGCATTGTGAAATTGAGCGTGAACTGGAAATAAATTATAAAATTCAAATCTAATGCACGCTCATTTTGCCATTTTATTTAAATCGCGTCGCTGGAAAAAGCCTACGCCGCGCACGATTTGCAGTTGCAGTTTCTCAAAGTTGACCCGGCGTTTGATCCTCTGCGCGACGACGCGCGCTTTCAGGATTTACAGCGGCGCGTCGGGCTGCCGCAATAAAGGTGTGATGAATTTTAGGACGGCGCGGGCAAAATCCTTTACGTGGCGCGAAGCGTAGATGACATTTATCAAAATTGATTCGAGACGGAATAATCTGTGCAACGAACCACGTTTTATTGATTTGATGCGGATGAATTTTGAATGAATACGAAAATAGCTAAAGTAAAAGCATTAGCCCGAAAATGAAAAGTGAACTGTTGTGTTGTAGTTCGTCCACATAATCTTCTGCTCTTATATTTTATAGTAGGCGTTGAGCCGGAAACCACGCGAATTTGCTTTACCCGTCAAGAATTTCCGGCTTTTTTTCAAACGAGCCATTCTTCATTTTCACTAATCTGTTTTACGGCACGAAAGCGTTTGGAACTGGTTTATCGGTTGCCAAGCCGAACGCGACACCGGTAAA
>JBPCPU010000201.1:0-16077 GCA_050998795.1 Pyrinomonadaceae bacterium | reverse complement strand
AAAAACAAAAGCCCGCTGCACGACACGCCGGTTTATGTCGAGCAAGTTTCGGACGTGCTTTCGATTGAAGTGGCGATGCAATACAACGACAGCTACGATGAGAAGGTTTTCAGTTTTGCCAACAATATCAACACAGTTGACGGCGGAACGCACCTGTCAGGTTTTCGCGGCGCGATTACGCGAACAATCAATTCTTACGCGCAAAGTTCGGGTTTGGCGAAAGATTTTAAAACTTCGCTGACGGGCGACGATGTGCGCGAAGGTTTGGTTGCCGTCATCAGCGTCAAATTGCCGCAGCCGCAGTTTGAAGGTCAAACCAAAGGCAAACTCAATTCGGATGTCAAAGGTGCGGTTGAATCATTTTTGAACGAACATCTCGGCGAATTTTTTGAACAGAATCCGATAATAGCCAAGAAAATCGTCGGCAAAGCAATAGACGCGGCACGAGCGCGTGAAGCGGCGCGAAAGGCGCGGGAAATTGTCCGCAAAAGTGCTTTGGGAAGTTCGACTCTGCCGGGAAAATTAGCCGATTGCCAAGAGAAAGACCCTGCATTATCAGAACTTTACCTTGTCGAAGGCGACAGTGCTGGCGGCTGTTTTTCGCCACAAACTCTTATTTCGCTTACAGATAGCCGAACCTTAAACTTCTTTGAATTGATTGAAGAACAAGAAGCAGGTAGGCAAAATTTTTGCTATACGATTGACGAGAATGGAAGAGTTGCCATTGGAGAAATCAAAAATGTTCGCCGCACAAAACAAAATGCCGAAGTCGTCAAGGTTACGCTCGACAACGGAGAAGAAATTATTTGCACTCCTGACCATCTATTTATGTTGCGCGATGGAAGTTACAAAAAAGCGGCGGATTTAAAACCTGAAAACTCTTTGATGCCGCTCAACCGAAAACTTTCTGATAAAAAGGAAAAGAAAATCTCGATTGACGGTTATGAAATGGTTTGGAATCCAAATAAGGATAATTGGTTTTATACTCACGTTATTGCAGATATTTATAATTTAAAGCGAGGACTTGATGCTAAATCGGATGGAACTCATCGGCATCACGTTGATTTCAATAAATTGAATAATAATCCGACAAATATCAAGCGGATGACTCCGAGAGATCATCTTGCTTTGCATCATCGAAACATCGAAAAAACATTGCAACGTCCCGATGTTATCGAAAAAGTAACGAAAACTAAACAAACACCGAAGTTTCGTAAAAAAATGAGTAATCGGATGAAGCAACCGGAAACTCGTCAAATTTTATCCGAAAATGCCAAAGCGCAATGGCAAGATGAAAATTATAAAACTTTTATGACGGAAAAATGGCGCGAGTTTTACGAATCGAACGAAGAATATCGTGAGCAAAACCGCGCTCAAATGGACAAAGCACAAAAAGATTATTGGGCGAAAGAAGAAAATCGAATTGCTCAATCGGAAAAAACGCGCAAGTTTTACGAGAAAAACCCGGAAGCAAAAGACACACTTTCACAAATCGCTAAAAAGCAATGGCAAGATGAAACACTTTTAGCTTGGCGAAAAGAGGAAACGAAAAAGCAATGGACGGACGAGTTTCGCGCTAAACGAAAAGCGGCTTTGAACAAGACTTATTACAACAAAACACTCTCCGCTTTGAAGCGAATCGAAATTGAAAACGGAAAAATTGACATTGCGGCTTATCAAAATTATCGCAGGCAGACGAAAGATAAATCACTGCTTCGATTCGATAAGTTCTGTGCAAGATATTTTGACGGCAACGACGAAAGAGTGTTTGAAACCGTTCAAAATTACAATCACCGCATCATTAAAATTGAAAGGTTGAAAGAAAGAATTGACGTTTATGATTTAGAAGTTCCAAACACGCATAACTTTGCGTTGGCTTCCGGGATTTTTGTTCACAACAGCGCAAAACAAGGGCGCGATAGAAAAAATCAAGCCGTTTTGCCTTTGAAAGGTAAAATTTTGAACGTCGAAAAGGCGCGTTTTGACAAAATGCTCGGACACGGCGAAATCAAGGCTTTGATTACCGCGCTTGGCACGGGCATCGGCAAGGAAGATTTTGATTTGGCAAAACTTCGCTATCACAAACTCGTGATTATGAGCGTGGCGAAAGATGAACCGACGCTGGTTATGAATGAACAGCAAAATATCGAATTTGTCAGAGTCGGCGAATTTATTGACGATTGTGTTGAAGGCAGACGAGATGCGGAAAATTATCGCGTGATGGCGTTTGACCTCGAAACTAATGATTTAGAGTTTCGCCCGATAAAAGCAGTGATTCGGCATAAAACCGAAGAACCGATTTTTAAAATCTCGACGCGCTATAATCGCTCGGTCAAAGTTACACGCGGACACAGTGTTTTTGTTTGGGAAGATGGCGAAATCAAATTGAAAGAAGGCGATAAAATTAAGGTCGGCGAATATGTCGTGGCAAGTCGGCGGTTGCCGAAACCTGTTTTTAATCTCCACGAAGTTGATTTGCTCGAAACTTTTTATCGCGCCGAACAAACCGACAATCTTTATTTGCAAGGCGAAGCCGTCAGAGAATTGGCGAAAAAGCGAATTTTAGCCAAAATGCGACGGGCTGATTTGTGGAGTGAATCGCGTGTCGAAGTGTCAAAGGAAAATTGGCAAAGATTGATTGAAAGACGGCAGGAAATCGGCGTTTCGCAAAAACAAGTGGCGAATTTTGTCGGTGTCAAACAACCGATAACCGTCAGCCATTGGGAACGCGGCGTAAATCGTCCGATTCAAACGCATTTTGAAAATTATCTGGAAGCTATCGGTTGGAACGAGCAAATCGAATTTCAATTTGCGCCGTCAAAAATTGACGAGTTTTCCGCTTTTTCACGCGAATCGAAAAACGCGAAATGGCGCGAAACGAGCGATTACAAACTTTTCGCGGATTTTACGGCGGAAGAAATTGCCGAACTCGGCGATGATATAAAACTCGTGCCACGCGCCCACGCCGATAAAGCGTTTTCGCGCTATTTGCCGTTGACGAAAGAATTGGCGTGGTTTTTAGGTTGGTTTGTTGCCGAAGGAACTTTGAGCAAGCATCAAGTCAGTCTGAACATTGGCGAAAAAGACGCGCCGTTTATGACGGAACTGTCGGCGGCAATCGAAAAGACTTTCGGCGAAACTCCGCGCATTTATCACACTAAAAATAGCAAAGGCATTAAATTTTATTTTCACAGTGTTTTAGCGGCGCGTCTGCTTCGTGCTTTAGGAGTAGCGGGCAAGGCTCACAAAAAACGCTTGCCGAATTTTGTTTTTAACGTGACGGAAGAAATGCAACTTGCATTTTTGGAGGGCTATTTCTTAGGCGACGGAGCAGTTACCAAAAATCGCTTCATACTTTCAACTGTCTCTGTTAATCTCAAAGATGAACTTCTTTATTTATTGGGGCAGTTTGGAATTATTGCATCACCATACATAAATCCTGACAATCCGCTTACAGCAAAAGTGCAAACAAGAAATACCGCTTACAACATAAGCATTAGTAGCAAAGAGCAACTTGAGAAATGTCGCAAAATCTGGCAACGGCATCCCAAATCTGAAGGCTTGAAAGCATATTTATCAAAGCCTTCGCCTTTTTCAAATCAATACTATCAAGTTATTAGCGATGATTTAATCGGTTTGAAAGTTATTTCAAATGAGCAAGTCGAAAATATAAGCGAATACGTTTATGACTTTTCCGTTCAAGACGATGAAAACTTCGTCTGCGGCGTTGGTGGTTTGCTAGCGAAAAATACTGATGCTGACGTAGATGGAAGTCACATCAGAACTTTGCTTTTGACGTTTTTTTATCGGCAAATGCCCGAACTCGTCGAGAATGGTCATATTTATATTGCCCAACCGCCGCTTTTTAAAGTCAAACGCGGCAGAAAAGAAGAATATATCAAGGATGAAACTTCGATGCTGCGCTATATGATGAAACAGGCGACGAGCGACATCGAACTCAAATCTATCGCTAACGACAGAGTTTATGAAGGGCGCGAACTCTCGAAATTGCTGGAACAAGTTACGGAATACGGGCGTTATTTTTCCCGTTTTGCTCGACGAGTGAACAACGATGAAAAACTTTTGGAGGTTCTTCTCGAAGCCTTTAGCGGAAAAGATGGTATTTTGACGAATCAAAAAATGAAGATGCGTCAGATTTTTGAGCAGGAAGAATTGATAGCCGACATCGAAGGCAAAATCGCCGAAGCAGGTTATAAAACGGAACTAATGACCGATGAGGAACATGGTCTTGCGGAAATTGAAATTACGTTTTCCAACGGACAGACGCTTTTATTTGATTGGAATATGGCAAGCTATGTCGAATTTCAAAAAGCCGTCGAACTTAAAGGAAAATTGGAAGCCGAATTTCCCGCGCCGTTTATCCTGGGCGAAAACGGCAAATCGGAAGAAATCGCTTCGCGCACAGATTTACTCGAAAAAGTTCTTAGCCTGGCGAAAAAAGATTTGACAATTCAGCGTTATAAAGGTTTGGGCGAAATGAATCCCGAACAACTCTGGGAAACGACGATGGATCCCGTAGGTCGGACGCTTTTGCAGGTGCGCGTCGAAGATGCGATTGAAACGGACGAGATTTTTACGATTTTGATGGGCGACCAGGTTGAGCCGCGCCGTAAGTTTATCGAAGACAACGCGCTCGACGTGAAGAATTTAGATGTTTAATTTTAACGGTAAATTGTGAATGGTAAATGGTTAATTGTTTTTGCCGTTTTCCTTTCACATTTTTAATTTGAGGTAGAAATATGAATTGGGCTGAAGTTGTCGCGCATCCGAGTTTGCAGGATTTGCCGTTTAAGATTGAACTCAATGAATACGGACAAGTTGTTATGAATCCTGTAAAAATCAATCATTCATTTTATCAAGGTCGAATCGGAAACTTAATGCAGAATATGCGTCAGGATGGCGTGGTTTTGACTGAGTGTGCAATCTGGACGCGAAGAGGAACGAAATGTGCCGATGTCGCTTGGTCTTCGCACGAATTGTTTGAGCAAATTCAAGGAAAAACGGAGGCACAAATTGCGCCCGAAGTTTGTGTTGAAGTAACTTCGATAAGCAATTCAGCCAAGGAAATGAAGGAAAAACGCGAACTTTATTTTGAGCAGGGCGCGAAAGAAGTTTGGGTTTGCGATGAATACGGCGACCTGCGCTTTTTTGACGAGAGTGGCGAGATTGAACAATCGGCAATGTTTTTCGAGTTTCCCCAAAAAATAAACTTAAATCAAAATTAAAACGCCTTTTTTGCAAAACATTTTCTTAACAAAAATCTATGAAAATTCAGCCCGCAAATTATCTAAAGGGAAAAGTGCGTCTGCCGGGCGATAAATCCATCTCGCACCGCGCCGCGATTTTGGCTTCGATGGCGGAAGGCACGACGCGCATCGAAAATTTTGCGACGAGTGCCGACTGCGCTTCGACTTTGGATTGCCTGGAAAATTTAGGTGTTGAAATCAGACGTGAAAATGCGACGGTTTTTATAAAAGGCGTTGGGAAAACGGGTTTTTCAGAGCCGAAAAAGGAATTAGATTGCGGCAACAGCGGAACGACAATGCGACTTTTGGCAGGCGTTTTGGCGGGACAAAGTTTTGATTCGGTCTTGATTGGCGATGAATCTCTTTCAAAACGTCCGATGAAGCGCGTTATCGAACCTTTGACGCAAATGGGCGCGAAAATCGAAGCGACGAAAACCGGCGCGCCGCTCGAAATTTACGGCAGAAATCCTTTGAAAACGATTTCCTACAAACTTTCCGTTTCAAGCGCACAAGTTAAATCCTGCGTCTTGCTGGCGGGTTTGAACGCCGCCGGAAAAACGACGGTTCAAAGTCCGCCAGCCAAAACTCGTGTTCCGACTTCGAGAAATCACACGGAACTGATGCTGCGCTATTTGGGCGCGGATATTGAAGAAAAGTTTATTGAAGTTGAAGACGGATTTTTGCATCAGGTTTTGATTGACGGAAATTCAAAACTCATCGCTAAAAATCTTGAAATACCTTCCGATATTTCTTCCGCCGCTTTTTTTCTCGTGGCGGCTTCGGTTTTGAAAAACTCTGAAGTCGTTTTGGAAAACGTCGGCTTAAATCCAACACGGACGGCGATTATTGAAGTTTTGCAGAATTTCGGCGCAGACATTGAAATTTTTAATCAAAAAGAAGTTTGTCATGAATTGGTCGGCGATTTGCTTGTGCGCGGAAAAGAAAATTTTGCGCCGAAAATTACTTCAAATGTAATCGGCGGCGAACTTGTTGCCGGTTTGATTGACGAAATACCGATTCTCGCGGTTTTTGGAACGCAGCTCGAAAACGGTTTAGAGATTCGCAATGCCGAAGAATTACGCGTTAAAGAATCCGACAGAATCAGCGCGGTCGTCGAAAATTTGCGGCGGATGAATGCCGTCGTTGAAGAATTTGCCGATGGTTTCAAAGTTAAAAAGTCACAACTCAAAGGCGCGAAAGTTGATTCGTTCGGCGACCACCGGATTGCGATGGCTTTTGCCGTCGCCGCGCTTTTTGCCGATGGCGGAACGGAAATCGTCGGCGCGGATTGTGCCAAAATCTCCTTTCCCGATTTTTTTCAAGTTTTGGCTGAAATTATAAAATAATACCGATTCAAATTGAGATGTGCGTAAAGCCGAGGCTGTCAAGGAGAGTTGCAAGAGCCACCATGGATTGAGAAAAGCCCGCGCTCACGCTTGGGCTTCCGCCATTGATATGCACAATGCTTCTTGAATTGGTATAATAACGAGTGCGGAAAAACAACTTTGACCAGTATTTGTTGACATAACCGAAAAAAACAAGTAATTTTGTTTATAATAACTTGATTGAAAACAGAATAATGCTTTGCCAGAGTTTGATTATTTTTGTTTAATGCCGGATACGAAAGACGGTAGTTACGGCAAACTCATTATCTAAAATAGTTTTACCTTGAGTCTTTCTTCACCACGCTTTTGACTCAATAATGTAATATATTTTGCTTTTTTATATTTTTTATAAGTGTTGTTGTTTAGACACACAGATATATCGCGCCAACACGGTTGAGCATTGAAAACAGAGATTTCTTTAGTGAAAGTCAGCCGACTTTCTGCTCCGTGCAAATTTGTTCCGAGCGTCAGAGTCGTCATATTTTGGAGGGATACGAATGAATTGGAAATTTAGATTACTGCTTGTAATTATGGTAGTTACAGCCGCCATAGTTTTTATTAAACTGCCGTTTCAAGCAGATTCAACTGCTCAATCTTTGTCGAATGAAGAAACAAATCCCATTACACAAGACAATGTTACTACATATCAAAACGGGGTGATGAAGATAAAACCCGTAAATTTCGCTATTACCGGGATGGTAAAAAATATGCCGACCTCCGACCCTGACGCGCTAAACTTTGTTAATTCGGAAGATAAAGACGGTAAAGAAATCAACGAATTAAATGTGGAAAGGGTCAGGAAAACAGTTCCGGGCGCGGGTGCAGGTAAAGGAAAGTTTCAAGACCCGCTTGTGAGCAAAAGAATCAGACCCGACGCTCCGCAGACGATGCCGACACCAAGTTTGACTTTTGATGGTGCGACATCAGCCGACAATGTCGCCTTAAGAATTGGTAGTTTAATTCCACCGGACACTAATGGCGATGTCGGACCGAATCATTATGTAAGTTCCGTTAACCTTGTGCTGAAAATGTTTGATAAGAATGGCAATATTGTTGCAGGTCCGATCAAAACGAGTGATTTGTTTGCCTCTCTTCCCGCTGGTGACGCGTGCCGCGTTCAGAACAACGGCGACCCGATAGTGCTTTATGATCCGCTTGCCGACCGCTGGCATATCAGTCAATTCGGTTTGCCTTCCGGTAACATCAAATATCAATGTGTCGCGCTTTCCGTCACCGGCGACCCGACCGGCGCATATTATATTTGGAGTTATGCGTATCCGATTGCGGCAGTCAATGATTATCCTAAAGTCGGCGTGTGGACGGATGGCTATCATATGACTTTTAACCAATTCCCTGTAACCGGCACCGGTTTTCTGGGAGTCGGAATTTTAACTCAAGACCGCAAAAAAGCACTTCTTGGCGACCCGACAGCATCGGTAGTGTATATTAACTTCGGCAGTATTGATTCATCCGCCTTCGCGCTGCTTCCCGGTGACATAGACGGTTTTGTCGGTCCTCCGACAGATTCGGCGGAAGTTTTTGCTGAGGAACGCGCTGATGAATTCGGCGACCCGTTTGATGCAGTTAGATTTTATAAATGGGTGCCGGATTTTACAACGCCGGCTAATTCAATCTTTACAGTTGTTGGCGATGTTCCGCTAACGGCATTTGACGGCAGGACTCCGTCAGGTCGCGGAGACATTGAGCAACTTGGCGGAGCGAATCTTGACTCGATTGCCCCGCGCTCGATGCACCGTTTAGCTTATCGTAACTTGGGGACAACCGATGAGCCTATTAATTCTTATGTCGGGAACTTTACCGTCAATGTCAGCGGGGTTGCTCCGACATCTGCGGCGACATATCAAGCAGGAACGCGTTGGTATGAAATGCGTCGGACAGGCGATATGTTTTCGGTGTTCGACCAAGGAACGCACAATCTAACACCCGGCGACGGTGCTAATGGTTTGAATAATTGGATGGCAGGCATTGCTCAGGATAACCGCGGAGATATTGCCATCGGTTTTAGCCAAGCCGGTACAAACCAAAGAGCGGACATTAAAATTGCCGGTCGCACAAATAATATACAGAACAGCGGAATCCTTAACGAGGGCGAGGCTTTGATGTATGCTGCTGGCGGTTCGCAAACTGACCCGAGCAACCGTTGGGGCGATTACAGTTCAATGAGCATTGACCCGACCGATGATTGCACATTCTGGTACACACAGGAATATTATGCCGTAACAAGCGCAAGAGGTTGGTCAACGCGCGTCGGTAAATTCAGGTATCCGCAATGTACCGATGCTCCTAAAGCAACAATTACGGGAACGGTTAGTTTCTGTTCAGGCGGTGCGCCGATTTCCAATGCTTTGGTTGACGCAACCGGCGGATTCAATCGCGCAACCGGAGCAAACGGAACATATTCAATAACGGTTTCACCGGGAACTTACACCATTGCGGCAAGCAGACCCGGCGGTTTCACCGGGAGTTCGCAAACCGTAACCGTTGCCAGCGGAGGAACGACAACAGTAAATATCTGTCTAACGGGCGTGGCTGTTGTTACATCAGGAACTCCGCAAATTGTTTCTGAAAGCTGCGGTATTCCAAATAATGCGCCGGATCCGAGCGAACAACTTGTTGTTAGTTTGCCGATACAAAACATTGGTGCTGCCAACACAAACAATTTGACGGCAACATTACGAGCCACCGGCGGCGTTATTAATCCGGGACCGGCGCAAAACTTCGGTGCGCTTGCTCCGGGCAGTGCGGTTGCAAACAGAAATTTTACTTTTATGGTTGATCCGAGTATAGCTTGCGGCAGTTCGATTACATTAACTTTCGATTTAACCGACGGCGCAACCAGTTATGGAACAGTAACGCAAACTTATACGACAGGTGTCAGAATAATTTCATTGAATGAAAACTTCGACGGTGTAATAGCCCCAACACTGCCGTCAGGATGGACGAATGTTCAAATTTCCGGCACAGCTATCAATTGGGTAACGACGACAACGACACCGAGTTCACCGCCAAACGCGGCTTTTGCCAACGATCCGATAACCAAGGCTCTATCTGCGCTTGTCAGCCCAGCGGTATCGATTCAAGGAGTTGACTCTCAGATTTCATTCAGGAATTTCTATAATACCGAACCCAATTTCGACGGTATGGTATTGGAATATACAACTAACGGCGGTGCAGCTTGGACGGATATTATTAACGGCGGCGGCTCATTTGTCAGTGGTGGTTATAATGCCACCCTGTCTAATGACTCCGCTAATTCACTTCCGGGTCGTCGGGCTTGGTCGGGCAATTCTGCCGGCTATGTAGATACGATTGTCAATCTTCCGGCTTCGCTGAACGGTCAAACCGTTCAATTTCGCTGGCTGATGGGTACTGACGATTCAGTTGGTATAGACGGGGTTCGGATTGACGACGTCAAAGTTTTCGGCGGCAGACAATGTAACACTTGCAGCGGACCGGGAGCTTGTAGATTCCAACGTCGCTTCGACTTTGACGGCGACGCTAAAGCTGATATTTCCGTCTTTCGTCCAACCGGCGGCAACTGGTATATTTCCGGTTCGCAAAACGGTTTCTCCGGCGCACAATTCGGTGTCAGCACCGATGTCATTGTTCCGGCTGACTACGACGGCGACGGCAAAACCGATTTGGCTGTCTATCGCTCGGGAACGTGGTATCTGCAACGCTCGACGGCAGGCTTTCTCGGCATGGCTTTCGGTGCGCCTGATGACATTCCGCAACCGGCTGACTTTGATGGCGACGGTAAGGCTGATTTTGCCGTGTGGCGACCATCAAACGGAACTTGGTATGTCAGTAACATAGCAACCAATCAGTTTAGTGTCGCACAGTTTGGCGCTTCGACAGACAAACCCGTCGTCGGAGATTACGACGGCGACTGCAAGGCGGATTATGCCGTCTTCCGTCCGTCAAACGGAACGTGGTATCTGCAACGCTCAACGGCTGGATTCTTCGGTATGCAATTTGGCGAAAGTACTGACAAACCTGTTCCGGCTGATTATGACGGCGACAATAAAACAGATATTGCTATGTTCCGCCCGTCAAACGGAACGTGGTATCTGCAACGCTCGACGGCAGGATTCCTCGATATGCAGTTTGGTGTTTCGACTGATTTACCGGTTGCGGCTGACTATGACGGCGACAGCAAGGCGGACATCGCGGTATTCAGAAGCGGAACGTGGTTACTGCAACGCTCAACGGCTGGATTTCTCGGCATCGCGTTTGGTGAAAGTACCGACAAGCCTGCTCCGAATGCTTTTGTGCCGTAGACTGATAACTTGAAAATCGGTCTTGGTTTTAACTGAAAGTCGGAGTTGTTTTATTAACGACTCCGACTTTTATTTTCTCCGTTTTTACAAACTGAAAATTTTCTTTGCTAATAATAATCAGGTTTCCGCCTTTTACGCATAAATTGTTGAATTGGTATAATTAATCCAAGTTGCCGGTTATGTTTTTTACCGCAGAGAACGCTCTCGGACGCTGAGAAGAAACACAGGCAAGCGGCTGATTTTATCTTGATGTTTAATTTTCAACTGCCATTTATCGTGAGAATCAGGCTGAACTTTTCAAAAAACCTCTGCGTCCTCTGCGGTTCATTCTTTTAATTTTAATAACCGGCAACTTAGGTCAATTACAAAAATCAGCTATGAAATATCTTCGCGCAAGTTTTCGATTCATTTTGTTCGTCGGCTCGACGCTTGGACTATACGGCGTTTGGTTTGTCAGCGCATTTTTTATTCCTAACAAACAATTCTGGCGGCAGATAATTTTTCGCACTTGGGCGCGGTCTTTCGTTAAAATTGCGGGAATGAAAATAGAGGTTATCGGTGCGCCGCCGCGCCCGCCTTTTTTTCTGGTGTCAAATCATTTAGGCTACACGGATATTCCCGCTCTGCGTGCGGTGACGGAAGGCGTTTTTGTGGCAAAAGGCGAAATTGAAAATTGGTTTTTAGCGGGGAAAATCGTGCGTGATATGGGAGCGATTTTTATTAACCGGCAAAATCGCCGCGACATTCCGCGCGCCGGTGCGGAAATCCTCAAAAAATTGGAGGACGGCGAAGGCGTGATTGTCTTTCCCGAAGGCACAAGCACGAAGGGCGAAAAGGTTTTGC
The DNA here is from genome assembly GCA_050998795.1 of Pyrinomonadaceae bacterium. Taxonomy (GTDB): domain Bacteria; phylum Acidobacteriota; class Blastocatellia; order Pyrinomonadales; family Pyrinomonadaceae. Next base: position 4,281 of record JBPCPU010000201.1, on the reverse strand, counting down.
CGTTTAACTCTTCCTTTTTGGAGTTTGCCGCCAAGACTGATTTGCCCGTTTCTTACGCTTCGATTACTTATAAAACGCCGCCCGACCAGCCAAAAGCGAGCGACGTAGTTTGCTGGTGGGAAGATATAGGTTTTGCCGCTCATCTTTTTCGGCTCTTCCAGGTGCGTCAGTTCACGGCGATTATCAATTTTGGTGACGAGCTGGTATTAAAGACCAATCGCAAAGAATTAGCCCAAACGCTTTGGGAAAAGGTACGCGAAAAATTTATTCCTGTTTTATAAGCCGGGGCAATTAAGCTGGATAATTTGAGTTCGATACAAAAAAACAACGATACGTTACTAAGACTTAAAACTTTGCGGGTTTTTACGTTCTCAAAAATAAACGGATTATATTTATTGTTGCGGAACGTCTTTATTAAATAAAGTTTCCTTGAAAAAATCAATCACTTTTCTGTCGTAAGCCTCCGATTGCTCAAGCGAGGCGTTAGTGATGCCGTAACCCGAAGGACTCAAGTCGGTTTTCGCCTCTACTTTTGTTTCGCCCGGAAAACATTTACTCAATTTTGCCGTCGAAGCCTGAAAATCAGGCGCGTCTGAACCTGCTAATAGTAAAACTTGCCGATGTTCAATTGACTTTATCAAATCGCACATCGAATCTCGTTTGTAGCATCCATCGTAGAAATATAAATAAGTTCCTTTAGCGGCGATTTTCGAGGTTAACAAACTTGCAAAAGGAAAGCGTTGACTAATTGCGGAAGCCAGCAACTCATCCGAATTAAGCGGCACGGAATCAAGCACGAGTGCTTTGATGCTTTCATCTTTGGCAGCGGTGGAAAGTGCGGCGATTGCGCCCATTTCAACACCGTAAAACCCGATGCTTTGCCCGACTAAAGTTGTTTGACTATCGGTTTTCAAACTTCGCACAAACTTAATTGCCGAAAGCGCGTCGTCCGCTTCGCAGCCGCCGAAAGATGTAAAGTTAATTGACGCATTTTCGCCGTGTCCACGCTGTTCGGGCATCAAAATCGTAAAATTTGTCGCTTCGTTAATTTTTATGCCTAAATCCAAAACATACGAACGATCTGCGCCGTAACGATGAAGCATAATCACGGCGGGAGCATTTTCCGCGCCGCGCAAAAGCCAACCGCGTGCCGAAGTGCCGTCGCCATTGGTCCAGGTTTCTTCCGTCACCTGTGCGCCGCGAGTGCTGAATCTGCCGTATTTTTCGGGCGTAACCAAATAAGAATTCTGCGGCGGATGCGCCGTTTTGTGAACCAGCCAGACGGCAGCGGCGGCAAAAGCTAAAATCAGCAGAATAACGACGGGCAGCAAAAGCCGAAAAAAACTCTTAAAAAGACGTGTGATTTTTGCCATAATTTTGTAACTCGAATTTTGGAAAGAAAATACAACTTGGAATCAATATCGGGAGTCTTAAATGATAGCCCAGGAAAAAAGGACTTTCGGGAAGTCGGATAAAATGTTATCATAGAAAGCAGTCAGAAAGGAAGGAGTTTAACAAATGAAAACAATTTTTTTCGCATTATTTTTGCTTATTTCCGTCTTCGGTCTAAGCATTTTCGGACAAACAAAAGCCAAACTTGAAAAAACAACCAAAATTGAAAAAACAACCGGCACACAATTCTTTCCCGTTTCGGAGCTGAAAGAAGGAATGAAAGGAACGGCGTGGACGGTTTTTCGCGGTAGCGAACCGGAAGAATTCACGGTTGAAATTCTAGGCGTTGTGCCGGGCGCAATTGGTCCGAAACAAGATATGATTATCGGGCGTTTGAGCGGCGGAAGTGCCGATAGAACAAGCGTTTTTGCCGGAATGAGCGGTTCGCCCGTTTATATTGACGGCAAACTCGTCGGCGCAATTTCATATAGTTTTCCTTTCTCGAAAGAACCGATTTGCGGCATCACGCCGATTGAGCAGATGTTGGCGATTTTTGAGCAGAATCAAAATCAAAAATTAAAACCCAAAGAACCACGCGCCGTTTCGTTTGCCGAACTCGCTTCGACAACCTGGAAGCCGAATTTTCCGAAAAACGCGATGGTTTCAAGTTCGATTTTAGCAAGCAGCAGTGCAAATTCGCCTTTAACGGCGGTTGCCGGACAATCTTTTCAGCCGATTGCCACGCCGCTTTCGTTTAGCGGATTTTCCCAGGAAACTTTGAATCTTTTTGCGCCGCAGCTTGCATCCGTCGGCTTACTTCCTGTCGCCGGCGTGGGCGGCGCGGCGCGAATTACTCCTTTGAAAGAAGCAAATGACAAAACTTTGCTCGGCGGCACGTCCGTTTCGATGCAGCTTGTGCGCGGTGATTATTCACTCGCGGCAAGCGGCACGGTTACATTCCGCGACGGTGAAAAAATTTATGCCTTCGGTCATCCGTTCTTAAATCTCGGCACGTCTGATTTGCCGATGTCGGAATCGCACGTCGTAACCGTTATTCCGAATTTGAACAACTCTTTCAAACTCGCCGTTCCCGACGCGCTTGTCGGCAGTATGACGCAAGACCGCGCCACCGGAGTCTACGGCAGTTTGGGAAAATCGCCGAAGATGATTCCGGTCAAACTCAATCTCGAAACAAGCCGCAATAATCAGGAAACTTTGAACTTTGAAGTCGTCAAAGACGATTTTTTAACGCCGATTCTTTTAAATATCGCAGTTTATAATTCGATTGTCGCCAACGAACGCGGACTCGGCGATTCAACCGTCGAGATAAAAGGCGAAATTAAAATTAAAAATCAAGAGCCGATTAAAATCGAACGTCGTTTCGCCGGAGCGCAAGCATCACAATTTACTGCAATTTCGGTCGCCGCTCCGGTCAACGCGCTTTTGCAAAGCCGCTTCGACGGCGCGGAAATCAGCGAAATAAATTTAAATGTAACTTCGATTGACGGAAGCAATACCGCAACTTTAGAACGCATCGCGCTCGACCGAACGGAAGTCAAAGCGGGTGAAAGTTTTGAAGTCCAAGCCTTTGTCAGAACAGAGGCGGGTAAAGTTTTCTCGCAAAAAATTCCGGTCAGAATCCCTGCCGACACGCCGGGCGGAACATTGATGATTACAGTCGGCGACGGCGGTTCGATCCAACAAAATGCGGCTTCAAAACAATTTGTGCCAAAAGATTTGAGCGAACTTATCAGAACCATCAACCAACTCAAAAAAGCCGACCGGCTTTATGTGCAGACTTACCGCGTAACAAACGGCGCGATTATCGGCGCAAACGAAATGCCGAATCTTCCGCCTTCGATGCTGGCAACATTAAACAACGACCGCACGGCTGGCGGTTTCAAGCCGACGGTTTTAACTGTTCTGACCGATCAAGAACTTCCGCCCGCCGATTTTCTGATTTCCGGGCAGCAGGTTTTGACGATTGAAGTTGTGAAATAAGTCTGGGAAGTCTGGGAAGTCTTGAAAGTCTTGAAAGTCGAAATGCTTCTCCCTTCCCAGACTTCCCAGACTTCCCAGACTTCCCAGACTTCCTAGACTTCCTAGACTTTTATGTCCGATTTATTGAAACTTTTACAAGCCGCGAGTTTTGCGGCAAAAAAACACATCGCGCAGAAGCGCAAAGGCAACGATGCCGCGCCGTATATCAATCATCCGTTAGAAGTAATAAATTTGCTTGCCAATGTCGGAAAAGTTGAAGATTATGACGTTTTAATCGCCGCCGTTCTGCACGACACAATCGAAGATACAGAAACTACTAAAGAAGAAATTACCGAACTTTTCGGCTCGGAGGTTTGCGGAATGGTTGTGGAAGTTACCGACGACAAATCTCTGCCGAAAGCCGAGCGCAAGCAAAAACAGATTGAACACGCGCCGCATCTTTCGCACGGCGCAAAACTCATCAAACTCGGCGACAAAATCAGCAATATTCGTGATGTGATGGAAAATCCTCCTGACGGCTGGTCGGACGAAAGACGGCTCGAATATATAATTTGGGGTGAAGAAGTTATTACAGGACTTCGCGGCGCAAATGAAAATTTAGAAAATCATTTTGACGAATTAGTTGGGAAAGCTAAACAAAAAGTTGAAAGGCAGCCGTTTTAAGAAAATTCTTACAACATTTAGAAAACCAATCCGCGTGAAAACCAACGCGGCGGTTTAACTTTTCATCTAAAAACTGTATTATAAAAGACCTTCCTAATTTGGGGGCGACAGGCTTCGACAGGGGCTTGTATAGATCTTTGGATGCACGTCGGGCTTGCTTGTTAGCTCGTTAAAACACCAAGCAAAACACAAATGCCAACCAAGAATTGGCTCTTGCTGCCTAGT
>JBPCPU010000194.1:0-12987 GCA_050998795.1 Pyrinomonadaceae bacterium | reverse complement strand
CTTGAAAGCCACCGTAAAAGTCTTGCGGCACTTGACATTGCCATTCCGCATCTTCCGCTCCGCCAATGTGCATCTGATACGTCGGTTCGGGTGCTTCCGTCGGGTCAGTGGTGCGAATCTTTTGTCCGAGCGGCTCGTATTCTTCCGTCAAACCGACTGCTCCTCCGCTGCCAACCTTAGCGACTGTTCCGGTGATCGGGTCTGAGGTTGTCCATTCAACCGCGCCCGATACCTGCTTGGCAATCACCGCTCCGCCTGCAAACACTTTTGTTTCATACTTATCACCGCTTGGCAGAACCTGCGTTAAACTGCTGCCTAAAACGCTTGACCAAATCTGATACATATTCGGCGCGGTGGTCATCGTCGGCACGACTTGCTGATTCATTTGCCGTTGTCCGCGCTTTTCAATCACCGGACGACCATCGCCGTCAAAGACTTCTTCGGTTTTGTTTTCCCAGACGATAAAGGTCGAATGCGGTCCGTTGTTCGTGTGCCAGCGTTCCAGAAATGCCGTCCGTCTGCCCGCCGCGTCAAACGCCGTGGTTTGAAATTCGTTGATGGCGTGATTTTCAGCCGTGATATTGCCCGCAGCGTCAAACGTCAGCGTTCCGTCTTGTTTGCGCCCGTTCAGATAAGTTGCGGTAAAACCGCCGCCGTCACTGTCCCAATTGGTTATCTGTCGGGAGGTCATCTGTGAAAATGCGTCGTATTGAATCGTCTGCTCATAAACACGCTTGCCTGTGCCGCCGAATTCGCGGTTGAATTGATTAAACGTCAATCGTCCGGCGTGGTCATACTGCATCGTTCTGTCCCATTTATCATCGAGCAAATCATTTTTCGCCTGCGTCCGACTGTCCGCCAGATAGCTGAAATCGGCTTTCATCAAATAACCGCTTGCCGCCAACCCGGAACTGTATTCGTAATGACTAACCCGCAACCGATTATCATAGTCCATCTTAACCTGCTCGGTGTCGCCCGGCGGCGTGTAATCCAGTTGTTTGACCGCGCCCCACGCCCGATATTTGATGTTCGAGGCATAGCTGCCCGTTGTATTCTGCGCCCAGGGACTTCCTGAAACCGCCGTTACTCTCCCCGTTTTATCATTCGCGTAATTGACCACCGAGCCGAACGGGTCGCTAATCGCTTGCACACCGCCCGACAGATTGTAGCTGTAATCAATCTTGAAACTATTGTTCGGCAGCGGCGCATTCGGCAGAGAATCGTTGAATTGTTTGGTTTCCGATAAAAGCTGCGACAGATTGTTGTAGCTGTAAGTATTCGTTCCCGTGCCGTCGGTCATTGAAATTCTATTTCCAATCGCGTCATAACCGAAACTCACCGACGGCGTAACGGGAACGGCGGTCGGATTCGGACTGCTGTAACTGATATTAGTTAATAATCCGCGGGTGTCGTTGTAAGTGAAATTAGTGATTGCGCCGCGCGGGTCAATAATCATTTGAATGGAATCATCGGCATTATAACTCCAAGTGGTATTCGCACCCGCGTCTTCAATCGGATAATGGCGCGTTTTCATCCGCCCGTGTCCGTCATAACTCATCACGACATCTTGATAAGTGTTACTGCCGACTGCGCCTGCATACTGCCTGATGTTGGTTATCTGGTCGCGCCCGTTAAATGTGTTGACGCTTGTTGTGTAAGGCGTTGTGCCGTCCCAATTCATCACTTCCGTTTTGTAAGTTCTGCCGAGAATGTCGGCATAAACTTTTTGTGTCCGACGGGCATTGACAGTTGGTTGGTCATTGCGCGGCACGAGTTCTCCTTGAATGGTCGTTACTTGTCCGCCCGCACAGCCGCAGCCGTCATAACTGATCAGGATGTCGGAGTCGTTCAGAGTCGGCGAATCCACGCCGTCCGTGTTGATTTCTCTGGTAACTCTGCCTTTCCAATCATACTTATTATATTTCCATCGCCAACCCGCCGCAGCATCGTCGCCGGTCGGTGTCCAAGTTAACGGGTCGGCTGCATTTACAGGATTTATTTCCGTCGGAACTGTCGAGCGCGTTACTTGTCCGAGAATATCGTATTCAGCTTTTGAACCGCTCCAGCCGCCCGCACTTCCCGGATGCTCGGTTCTTGAATATCGAACTCTGCCCGCTCCGTCCGTCCAGCTTTCCGCCAACACTTCATCCGCCGCGTCTGCGCCGTTGTTGTTGATGTCAACAATCGTTGAATAAACTTTCGACTGAATCTGATTAGCCGGGTATTCATAGCGCGTGTATGCGCCGTTGTTGACCAGTGTTTGTCTTTCCAATCTGCCGATGGTGTCAAAGATTCTGGTCGTTTCCTTGCCGTTTGTGTTTCCGGCAGGCGCAGGCGATTTCGCCCAAACATTTGCTCCGATGTCATAGCGATATTTCACTTGCGAGAAGTTGCCCGCCGGATCTGTCAGTGTCGTCGGGTAAGCAAAAGTGTTACGGCTATTTACTCCGTCGTTGAAACTGTCGGCATAGCTGATGCTGACGCTTCGGTTCAATGGATCGGTTGACGAAACCACCGCGCCCGCCGTGTTGTATTTCACGCTTGACGTTACCGCCGCACTTTGTCCCAGCACGTCGTAGCGCGTCGTCGAGGTCGGATTGCCTCTGCCGATGATAAAACTGCTTGAATAATTTGTATTGTCGTGCTGAACGGGCGCGATGTTCTGCTGCAAACTGCTGTTATTAAAATCGCCTTCGTCATAGTTATAGGTTACTTTCGCCATCAGATTGTTTGTTCCGTCGTAAAGTTCGCTTTGGAGCGGCAACCCGATGATTCTTCTCGACAGATAAGCGGTGTCATCTTTGTAACTCGTTACTGATTTCTTTTGCAGCGCGTTGGTATTATCGTCATAAATCATCACCTCTTTGACCAAACCAAACCCGGCTAAACTGCCCGTCGTCCAGTAATTAACGTCGGTTCGCTTGACATTGCTCGCGTCGCCGACTTTCGATTGCGTAACGCGCGGGTTTAATTGGTAGATGAGGCTCGTGTTGTCCTGTGTCCAACTTTGCCGTGTCCACCGCTGCCGCGTCCCGTCCGCGATGTCTTCGGTGGCAAACGGCAAGCCTTCCGCCCAATTGCCCGCCGGATAATACCACGTCCTTGAAGTTATATTGTGCGGCGCATTGTCCATTGATACTTCAACTTTTGTCGCCGTCCCGCTTTGCCCGCCGATATTGAAAGTTTGATTTTCCTCGAAAGTGTTATGAATAATAGTCGGGTTGCCGCCGTTGAAATTTTCGACTGTATTCCAGGTTGTCGAAAAGCGCGGGCAGTCGGCTTGCCCGGCAGTCGGTGTTTGCAAATCGGTTCTGACGCTGCTTAATTCGTGTGCCGACGAATCCGCCGCTACTTGCCTGACGCGCCAGACTTGCCCGTAAGCGTTATATTCAAACGTCGTCGAGCCGCCGCTCGGATAAGTTATCCGATTGAGAACTTTTAAGAGCGTCCCGCCTGACGGTCCGAACACGCCTAAACCGGCGGCAAAGTTCGGATTGATTGCTGCGTAGTCGTATGTGAAAGTCGCGTAAGTGTGCGTCACAACGCTGCCGTCGCCGTTGCCTGATTTCCAGTTCTGCGTGATGGAAGTCGGGTAAAACTCGCTGTCATAATTGACATTGACGACTCTGCCCAAAGTGTCCGTGACGCTTCGCAATAAGCCGTAGTCATTGTCATAGACGACGCTGATGAAGTTGCCGTTGCGGTCTTTGATTTGGTTGAGGCGATAAGCTCCCGCCTTCCAACCGTAATCCAGCATCGTGCCGTCGCTCATCGTCACCGTGACGGTTAAATCTTCGGTTGCCGACTGCGGTCCGCCGCCCGACGGCGTATTGACCCGCAGTTGCGTATAAGAGGAATCAGCCGTTTCGTAAATGTTCGAGGCGGCGTTCTGCCGGAACTCGACCCTGCCGCCGGACGGCGTAACCATCAGATACGAAAACTTCTGCGTCAGCCCGTTATAATAACCCGGCTCAATGGTCGGAAAACCGAAGTTAAAACCGGGCGAAATGTTAGCGTGATCGGCATCGAAAACCATCGTGTTCGAGGTCGTCTCCTTCGTCCAGACGAGCGAGTTGTAGGAGATACCGAATCCGGCGTCGAGTCCGGCTCTGCCCGGCAAGCCGACCAGTCCCGTTCCCCACGAGAAATTGCGCGAATAAAGGTCGCTGCCGCCGGTTGCATTCTTCGGAGCAAGCCGCGCGTTTGCCAGATTATAGGCGAGAACCTGCCCGCCGATTTGTTTCAGATATGCCGACGGCACGGCAATGTCGCCTGTGATACCGAGCTGATGGTATTCGTAAGTATTAAAGTTCGGGTCGGAACTGCGGGCGATATACCACACGCCGGTCGTCGCTCGCCAGACGGCAAAGTCCGCCTTGCCGTCATTATCGTAATCGGCTGGCACGGGCTGGTCGCCGTAATTGCCCCACACTTTCGAGAGGTAAGGATTGCCGTTGCTTTGATTGATATACCAGGTGCCGTTCGACGGGCGATAGACGGCGAAATCGGTCTTGCCGTCACCGTCGTAGTCGGCAGGCACGGGCGTATCAGTCCCTGCGCCCCAAGCCAGAGAAAGCAAACCGCCGGTTGAACTCGACAGAGCATACCAGGTGCCGGTTGACGGACGATAGACGGCATAATCCATTTTATTGTCGCCGTCATAATTGCCGGGAACGGGAATATCGGTTGACGCGCCGAATTGAGTGGAAATAACTTGCTGATTACCCGACTGCCTGACATACCACGTGCCGCTTGACGGTCGCCAAACCGCTAAGTCTGCCGTGCCGTCGCCGTCATAATCACCCGACACCACCTTATCGCCCGATTGTCCGAAGGAACTGATGGTTTCGATCTGATTAGTCAGGCTTTTCTTAATCTTCCACATTCCCGCATAGTCGGTAAAAACAGCACGGTCGGTTTTACCGTCGCCGTCGTAATCGGCGGGCGCGGCGGCAGTTCCCGCTCCAAGAGAAACATCCGCAGAAAAAGAACCGTTTGAACTATTCTTAACTTTCCACTCGCCGGAAGCCGACTGCCAGCGCGAAACATCCGCTTTGCCGTCGCCGTCGAAGTCGAATTTGGTCGTCCCCGGTGCATATAAAAGCGGCGCGGCTGGAGAGGTCGGCTCGACATTTGATTCGGTAGCCGCTGTAGCATTGTTCATTTCCACTTCGGCTGCTGTCGCATTATTTGTTTTTGCATTGACGGTTGGAATTGAATTGTTCGGAGAAACGAAAACAAGCGGAGCGACAAAAGAGGTCAGCGATGAAATCGAAGGAGCGAACGCGGACGAAACTCTTTCCCAAAAAGTCGGCAATTTTGCCATCGCAAAGCCTTCGGGCAGAGTCGGGGTCGTAAAAAAACCTGCCGGAACACCGTAGCCGTTTGTCAGACGGGCATTCAGCGAAACGGCGGCTGAAAGCGTTGTATCTATCAACGAGCCGGACAGAGAATTTGAGATTGAAGAAGATATAAACGGCTCGGCGGGAGCGGAAACAGGTATCGGGAGTTGATTGATGACTGAAGCGGTTTGAGCGGAAGCCCGCGGCGATTGCCCGAAGAAGACGAGCGGAATTAAAAGAGCGGTCATCATCAGCACCGACAGGAAACGAACCGCCAAATTCCGTTCGCCGACAAATTTGATTATTCCTGAACCGTTTTTAATTGCCAAACTCTTCCGGGTCATCCGAGCTGCATAATTATCAACACGCATCTTCATCGTTGTCATTCTCCTCTTATCTAACTTTTAAGTTGTGTTATGACAAAAGATGCGGTAGGATGCAGACTGTGTGTAGGCATCTTGGCGCAGCTTTTGTATCAAAGATTTCTATCAAAAGTCCAAAGAGTAATCACAAGTTACTTTTCGGACTTTTTTATTTTCCGGGTTCCAAACTCTCCCTAATCTTTCTCAACAACAGACATTATTGGAAATAAGAGATTATCCACAAAGAAACACTAGGGACACACGAAGATCAAACCACATTAAAACTTTTATCAGGCTCAAGGGTTGACAACACGAATCAGTAATTCAGTCAACCGGGAAAAATCTTCGTGAAATCTTCGTGGATAATTATTTCCGATAATCTCTAATAAAAGAAAACTGAAAATCAAAACTCGTCAAAAGCTAACGAAACTAATCGGGTATTCGTGGAAAAACAATCAGTTTCAAAACAGATAAGAAAGGTTGCTTGAAGAATTTCGATTGAATAAAATTTTTTTTGAGAGCCGAAAGTCGGCTGGAATTCATCATCATTTATTGACCGGTTTTACCCGTCCAAAAACTACTGTTTTCGGTTACCCGAAAATCGGAAAATGAAATCCTGCTAAAATTTGGGTTTCAAGATGTGATAATTAACTCAGGTTGCCGGTAATAAAGATTTGAAGATTTTTTGCCCGCGAAACACGCAAAATACACGAAAAAATTAAAATGTTTTCTTTTTTTCGTCTGTTTCGCGTGTTTCGCGGGCAATATTCTAAAAAATTTTCATAACCGGCAACTTGGGTTAATCAGAAGGTTTTTAGACACGTTTTACCCTGCTCTGTTTTAGTCTGAATTTTTGTCGGAGAGTCAATTTTTCGTGAATGTTTATAAAAGAGATAATTTGTATAAACCGGCTCTTTTGTGCAAAGATTTAGTTATTTGTGCAAAGCCGCTGATAACATCGAACTTTTAACAAAATGAACGAAAAAACTCTCGAAAAAATGTGTGCCGAACTCGCATCCCGTTTGACCGGACAAAAGTTCGGCAAAATTTTTGCGCTTTCGCGTTTTCGACTGGCGATTGATTTTCGCCTGCGCGATTCGAGCTATCTTTATCTCAGCGTCGAGCCTTCCGCGCCGCGAATTTATCTGATAACGCGCCGTTTGCGCGACCTCGAAAAACAATCAAAAAACTCAACGCCTTTCATTATTTTTCTGCGAAGTAAATTAGCCAATGCCGTTCTGCAAACAATCGAAAAGCTGGAAAATGAACGCATCGTGCGCTTTGGATTTTTAGCGCGTGATGAAATCGGACAAACGGAAAACTACACGCTTGTCGTCCAACTGACGGGTCGTTCGGCGAATCTGTTTCTGCTCGATAAAAACGATTTCATTCTCGATGCAATGCGCGAAAATGTTGGAAAAGGTCAGCAAGTTACGGATAAATACGCGCCGCCGTTTCGAGAAGGGGAAAATAAGAGAAGAGAAGAAGAGAGTTTTTCGCAAGGGAAATTTGAAACTTTGTCGGAAGCGTTGGATGCGCATTATCTTGAAATTGAAACGGAAAAGGTTTTTCAGGCAAAGGCAAATTCGGCGCGAAATAAGTTGAATCAGGAAATCAAAAAACGCGCAAAATTATTAAAAAATCTCAATCAGGATTTAGAAAATCACGGAAATGCGGATAATTGGAAACGCTTCGGCGATTTGCTTCTCGCAAACTTAGCAATGGCGAAACGCGCGGGCGACAAAGTTTTTGTAACGGATTTTTACGATGAAAACACGCCGACGGTGGAAGTCGAAGTCGAAGAACATGTTCCGCTGACCGAAGCCGCCGAAAAGTTCTTTAAACGCTATACAAAAGCGCGAAATGCGAAAGAGGAAATCTCTAAGCGTCTGAAAGAAACCGAATCGCAAATTTCAAATTTCAAATCACAAATAGAGCGTCTTGAAGAAGCCGTTGCCGAAAAAGATGAAAATATTTTAGCCGAATTTTCGGGCGAAAAGAGCGAAAAGCCGCGCACCAAAACAAAAGAAAAACAAACGGAAAATTTTACGGGCGCAAGACAATATGTTTCATCAGACGGATTTGAAATTTTGGTCGGAAAACGGGCGAAAGATAATGATTATCTAACTTTTCGCGTGGCAAAATCTTCAGATTTATGGCTGCACGCGGCGGATTATCCGGGTTCGCACGTCATTGTTAAAAACCCGAATCGGCAGGAAATACCGCAAAAAACTTTGCTTGAAGCCGCGCAGGTTGCCGCTTTTTTCAGCCAAGCCGGAACTCAAGGGAAAGTTGCCGTGCATTACACGCAGAAAAAATTTGTCAATAAACCAAAAGGCGCGAGCGCGGGACTTGTCAGTTTGGCGAGTTTTAAGACGATTTTAGTTGAACCGAAGATAATTGAGAGATGAAAATAAAATTAAAACAATTTCTCGTCATCATCGCCACGATTGGCGTAATTTTAATAAATTATTTCGCTTCGCAAGGTTACATCAACGGAGTTACGCCCAGGGTTATTTCCGACAAATATCCGACGTTTATTACGCCTGCGGATTATGCCTTTACGATTTGGAGTTTGATTTATTTAGGTTTAATTGCTTTTAGTATTTATCAAGCGTTGCCTTCAAACAGCGAAAATCCGCGTTTTAAAAACATTCGCACGCTTTATATTGCCAACTGCGCGGCAAATTGTTTATGGATTTATCTGTGGCATCACGATATGATTTTGGCGGCTCTCGCCGTGATGTTTGTTCTGCTCGGAACGCTCGTTCTAATCAACGTCAATTTGCGAAATGCGGAAACAATGGCGGAAACCTGGCTGGCGCGGATTCCGTTCAGCCTTTATTTCGGTTGGATTACGGTGGCGACAATCTTGAACTTTACAGTCGCGCCGGTTTTTCTCGGCGTGAACACAACCGAATCCAACTCAATAATTCTAAGTTCGATTTTGATTGTCGGCGCAACGATTTTGGGAATTTTAATTCGTTTCAAACTGACGATTTTCGCCTATCCTTTGCCAATCGCGTGGGCTTTAACGGCAATCGCCGTCAAACAAAGCGGCAAAACCGCGATTGTCGTTTGCGCCGCTTTTGGTGTGATTGCTTTGTTGGTTTCGGCGTTGACGGCGTTTTTACAATTAAACGAAGAACGTGCATAATTCGAGCCTTTGAGAATCTTAGCGACCTTTGCGTAGACCTTTGCGTTCTTTGCGCTACAAAAATTTAGTATCGCAAAGGTTCGCTAAGGTTTACGCAAAGAACGCGAAGAAAATTCAATTGAATATGCTAATTACAAATGCGGCGGCTTTAATTTGCACATTCTTCAATTAAATGAAGCCTGTGCAAATTAAAGTAATTTTATTTTCAATGCTTGACCATTCGCAATAGCTGAGAGCTGACAGATGATAACTGATAGATTTTATCTGTCATCTATTATCTTTCATCTTGAATCTATTCCGAATGTAATTTCTTAAAATTCTAATTTGCACAGGCTTCAGTTAAATAATCAAAACAATGAATAACGGGAAAATCTGCGTCTCGGTTTGCGCCGCAAATGCGGACGAAATGCTTGAGCAAATCAGACGCGCCGAAAAATTGGCGGACGTTATCGAAGTTCGCCTTGACTGCATCGAACCAAAGCAAATTCGTAAAGCATTTGCATTCTTGAGTTCTAAAAAGCCTTTGCTTTTGACTTATCGCCCGAAAGAGCAAGGCGGAAAAATTGAATCCGATTTGTTTCAAAGAGAAGTTTTTTGGACTGTTTTCGTCATTAACGGAAATAACGATATACGAAAACTTTGGTTTGATTATGAATACGATTTAACGAATTTTCAAAAAGTTTCAAATCCAATAACAATTCGCTCATTCCACGATTTTTCGGGTGTTCCTGAAAATCTTAATGAAATTTTAAGAAATCTTTCCGCTAAATCTGAAGTTGCTAAAATCGCTGTTCAAGCCGCCGACATCACCGACAGTTTAGCCGTTTGGAAACTGCTCGAAAAAGCGAAATCAGATAACAAACAAATCATTCCAATTGCAATGGGCGAAGCGGGAAAGTGGACGCGGCTTTTGGGTTTGGCGCACGGCGCGTTTATGACTTACGCTTCGCTCGACGCTGGTAATGAAACCGCGCCCGGACAAATTTCCGCCAAAGATTTAATCGAAGTTTATCGCGTTAAAGAATTGAACGAACAAACCGAAATTTACGGCATTATCGGCAATCCTGTCGCGCATTCGCTCTCGCCTTTTATACAAAATACGGCAATTAAATTTTATAATCTGAATGCCGTTTTTATTCCGTTTGAAGTGCAGAATCTCGACGAATTTATCAAAAGATTTGTCCGCGAAGAAACCTGCGAAATCAAGTTGAATTTTAAAGGTTTTTCCGTTACCGCGCCGCACAAACAATCAATAATCAAACATCTGGATTTTATTGACAAGACCGCAAAAGCAATCGGCGCGGTCAATACGGTGAAAATCGAAAACGGAAAACTTTACGGTTACAACACCGACGCACAGGGTTTTATTGAACCTTTGAAAAATTCTTACGGCGATGTTCAAAATGCAAAAGTTGCCGTTCTCGGCGCGGGCGGCGCGGCGCGGGCTTGTATTTACGCGCTCAAACAAGAAAAGGCGGAAGTTACAATTTTTGCGCGAAACATCGAAAAAGCAAAAAATTTATCCGAAGAATTTCAAATTGGATTAAGAGAATTAACAACGAACTACGAACTACGGACTATGAACTTCGATGATTTCGATATTATCGTCAACGCAACTCCACTCGGCACAAAAGGCGAAAACGAAAACGAAACACCTGCCGGTGCCGGACAAATAAAAAATGTTCACATTGCTTACGATTTGGTTTATAATCCTTTGCAGACGCGCTTTCTGCGCGAAGCTCAAAGCGTCGGCGTTTCAACTATCGGCGGGCTTGCAATGCTCGTCGCACAAGGCGCGGCGCAATTCAAAATCTGGATTGGAAAAGACGCGCCGATTAAAGAAATGAGCGCGTCGGCACTCCGCAAACTCCTATCATAAATTTGTAATCCTATAAAAATATAAAAATGAAAATCGAAGCATTAAATTGTCCGAACTGCGGCGGTGCAGTTTTCAGCGATGCCGCACAATGTCAATTTTGCCGTTCGCGGCTTAAAACAATGGCTTGTCCGGCGTGTTTGGGCGTAATGTTTTCGGGTAGTCAACATTGTCCGCGATGCGGCGCGAAAACCGTTCAGCCGGAAATAAAGTCGAAAGAAAATTTGGGGAAATGTCCGCGCTGTCAAATTAGATTAAGTTTGCTGAAAATTGAAGAAATAAATTTGCGCGAATGCCAAAAATGCGACGGCGTTTGGGCGGATGCCGAAACTTTTGAAACGGTTTGTGCAAGGCGCGAAAGTCAAGCCGCCGTTTTGGGGTTGATGGCGAAAAAAAGCAGCGCGTTAGAAAATAAAAATCCCGTGCGTTATATTCCGTGTCCTGATTGCAGTCAATTGATGAACCGCAGCAATTTTGCGCGGTCTTCGGGCGTGGTGATTGACATTTGCAAACAGCACGGCGTTTGGTTTGAAGCCGAAGAATTGCCGCGCATTATCGAATTCATCCGCGCCGGCGGTTTAGACCACGCCCGTCAAAAGGAAAAATTGGAGATTAAAGAGCAAATCAAACGCTTGCAGGAAGAACGGCACAAAGCGAATTTTGAAGAATGCGGTTTAAATCAACAAATTACTCCCCGGAATACAGGCACGACGATTGCCGTTCGAGAGTTTGTCCGATTTCTATTTGATGCGCGTTTCTGAAAACTTAGAGCAGATTCGAGGTGAATGGATGGTTTATATCTCAGAGGCGGAAACCCGCGCGTCAGCAAGGGTGCAAGGGTCCAACTCTGACCTTTATCGAAAGTCGGTTGCGTGATTTCGCCACCTTCGATTGGGATTACGGCGATGTTAATCGTTCCGCTTTTTTTCGAGTTAAAGACGATTTGCCTGCCGTCGCTTGACGAGCGGCGTAAATACGTTAAATTTTCAACAACTTTGATTGCAACGCGAGTTTTCGCGCTTCACCGGCAAGCGGGGACGCTTGCGCTCGAGTCAGTTTTGCTCGAGTCGGCTTGCGCTCCGGTCGGTGTTGTAGCTTTCACTTCAATTCGACGCGCCTGACCAATTCATCAAAGCGCGGGTCGTCGCGCAGCGAATCAAAACGCGGGTCAACTTGAAGATAACAAATCCACAACTCGCGCCTTTGATGCGATTTCTCCAGATAGTCAAACGCTTTTTCCTTGTCCCCGACTTGGGCGTTTGAAGCCGCGCCGTGGTAATAATACTGCTTGCCGGCATCAAATCTTTTAACATCCTCGCGCAAAACGCCCTGCCAGCCGGATGTTTGATAGGCTGCCCGATAACTCTGAACGGTTTCTTCGTCCGCTTTCCCTATTGCCAGAGATTTCATCCGCCATTCAAACGCTTCGTCATAATTTCCCTGCATTGCTAATGTTTGCCAAAGAAAGAAGTAAGTGGTGGCAAAATTCTCATCCATCGCTATCACTCTTTTTAATTGCGCGACGGATTCCGCATAGCGTCGGGCAAACATCAAACAATCTCCATACCAACGCTGGTTAAAACGCAATGTCGGCTCAATGTCTATCGCGGTCTTAATTTCGGCAATTCCTTCGTCAATGCGTCCGCGAGTAACCAGATAACGCGAATAAATCTCGTGCGCCCGCGAATTATTGGGGTCTAATTCGATGGCGCGTTTGCACGACCGTTCCGCTGCGTCGAAATCGTATTCATAATACATTTTGTTTTCGCACAATGCGCTATGCGCGTCAGCCAGATTTTCGTCCAACGCCAACGCTTTATTGATCGCTTCGAGTGATTTTTGATAGTCGTAAATATTACCGCTGGGCGTAGCATTGACCATCAGGCGATGCGCGTGAGCCTTGCCCGCCCAAGCCTGCGCGTAATTCGGGTCGAGCCGCACGGCTTGTTCTAAAATCTCAACCGCTTGCCCCGCGTTCGTCCGATCTCTATTTTTGCCAAGTATATATATGCCTTGCAGATAAAGCCGATACGCTTCTTCATTCGTCGTCCCGCGCTTTGCCGTCGCACCGCTCGACGTGCTGCCGAATCGCGCCGACAAAATGTTTCCGACTTCGCCCGCGATTGCGTCCTGCATCGCAAAAACGTCGCCCGCGTCTTTTTCGCTTTTATAAGTTTCTTCAATCTGCCCGCTCGCCACATTAAAAAGTTGTGCGGTGATGCGGATTTTCCCGCCCGCCAATTGATAATT
>JBPCPU010000119.1:0-27745 GCA_050998795.1 Pyrinomonadaceae bacterium | reverse complement strand
AAGCCGAAACAGAAAGCCAAATCAGCGTTGTTAGTAAAACCGTCGGAAATAACTTAGATTTCATAATCAAACTTCAAAATCCTTTTCTTATACCAAGTTGCGCGAAAAATTAAGGTTCGTTGAGAGGAGGGGGGGGGGGGGGGCAGGAAGGAAGGGGGGGGGGTGTGGGGGGTTTGTTCTCTCCCCCCCCCACGTCTTGTTTTTTCCCTTCTTCCCCCCCCCCCCCCCGCCTCTCAACGGTTGTATTTTTTTCTTATTTTATTTCGCATTTTGGTATTATCTGTGCCAATCTGTGTTTATCTGTGTCAATCTGTGGTTGAAAAAAATCTTTCGTGCGTTTTTGTTTTCGTTCGCGGCTAAGTTTCTTACGTCATTCCAACCCAATCCGCGTCTGCCGCTTCACGCCATCTATCACGAATCGCTTCAAATTCTTCGCTCGAAAGTTTGCCTTCGGCGACAAATTTTGCGTTTTCCTGCCAACGCTTCGGTCTCGTCGTGCCGACAATCGCCACGCCCACGCCCGGAATCGAAAGTGTAAAACGCAACGCCGTTGCCGTCGCTTCTTCCAAGGATTTATTGAGAAAATCAAATTTCAGTTTTTGGATTCTGTCCCAGTATTCGTGGTGATAAGAATCCGCAGGCTTTTCTTTGTGTCGCCAAACGGCGTTGGCAATGGGACGTTTTGCAATTACGCCCAAACCTTTTCCCGCCGCGAGTTTGATATTGCCGTCAATCGGTGTTTGGTCGGCAATCGAAACAGAAGTTTGCAAACTATCGAAAACGTCCATTTCAATCGCCGCCCGCACGTCTTCATTGTCGCCCGAATAACCGATAAATCGCGTGTAACCTTTTTCCTGTGCGCGTTGCAAACCTTCGATACAATCGCCTTGATGCAGGATTTCAGCGGAACAACTATGCAATTGCGCGATGTCGAGATAATCGGTTTTCAGCGCACGCAAACTCGTTTCAATTGTCTCCAAAATCCCTTTTTTTGACCAATCAACCCGCGTAAAAGCGTCAAGCTCACCGCATTTTGTCAGCAAATAAAAATCCTTGCGCCGATTGCCGACCGCTTTGCCAATCATTTCTTCCGAAGTTTTATAAGCCGCCGCCGTATCAATCACATTCAAACCGGCATCAAGCGCGGAGTTGAGCAAATCGTTCACTTCCGCTTGCGTTTGATTCGGGTTGTAGCCGATTTCCGCGCCGCCAAAACCAAGCACGGAAAATTCCATATCGGTTTTGCCGAATTTTCTCTTTTCCATAATTTTTTTCACCACATAGAAACATAGGACACATAAGTTTGAGAAAACTTTAATTTGTCCGGTTTTTCAACACACTCGAATCATTCAATAAGTTTCCGGGGCAGAAAGCGGTTCTCAAAAATTTATCTATGTTTTCTATATTTCTATGTGGGCAATTATTTCCCCAATTCTTCTTCAACCTTTTCAACCAATCTTTCATCTTCAGCGGTTACACCGGGCGCAAAACGCGCGACGACTTCACCGTCCCGATTCACCAAAAACTTCTCAAAATTCCACAAAAGTTCTTCCGGCGCGGCGCGTGTATGCCCGTAATTTCTCAAGTTTTCTTCAAATTCGCCGTCGCTTATGTCCGTATTAGGTTTCGCTTCGATTAAATAATGATAAAGCGCATGCTGGTCGTCGCCTTTGACCGAGATTTTCGAGAAAAGCGGAAATTTGACGTTGAAATTCGTGTCGCAAAAATCCTTAATTTCCTCTTCCGTTCCCGGTTCTTGTCCCATAAAATTGTTCGCGGGAAAGCCCAAAACCTCCAAACCTTTTTCGTGATATTCACTGTAAAGTTTTTGCAAACCTTCGTATTGCGGAGTCAACCCGCATTTTGATGCAACATTAACAACAAGCAAAACCTTGTCCTTATATTCGCCTAAGTTTGTTTCCGTCCCGTCAATCTTTTTCACGGGAATTTCGTAAATCTCGTTTGCCATTATTTCTCCTACTAATTTTTTTCTTTTCGAGCAATCATCAAACCGTCGCGCACCGCAAACAGAATATTGCTGATGCGCTCGTCAGCGTGAACTTTTTGGTTGTATTCGTGCAGAGCCTTTGTGCTTTCGTCATCAGTCAAACCGCTTTCTACTTTTAAAACCTCGCCGCTCCACAAAACATTGTCAGCGATAATCAAACCGCCGACGCGCATTTTCGGGAAAACCAAATCGTAATAATTCGCATAATTCGGTTTGTCGGCATCAATAAAAACCAAATCGAATGTTTCGTTTAATGTCGGAATAATTTCCGTCGCGTCGCCTAAGTGCGATTCGATTTTGTCGTTTAATTCAGATTGCGCCCAAAATTCTTTAGCAATCGCATTAGTTTCCGGCTGAACATCGAGCGTGATAATTTTCCCGTTGCCGTCTAAACCTTCCGCCAAACACAGCGCGGAATAACCCATATAAGTTCCGATTTCCAAAATGCGTTTTGGCGAAATCATCTTGCTTAACATCGCCAGCAGGCGACCTTGATAAAAGCCGGAAAGCATTGATTTATCGGCGCGTGTTTCGTAAGTTTTCTGCAAAAGTTCGGTCAGCAAATCACTTTCCGCCGATGTAAAACTCTCTGCGTAATGTTGGATTTTTTCGTCAATCATAAAACTTCGTTCCAAAGTGAAAAAGTGAAAAAGGGGAAAAGTGAAAAAGTTTTCTCACCAAAATCAACTCGACCTTTTTCACTTTTCCCCTTTTTCACTTTTACCCTTTTTCACTTTTTCACTTTTACCCTTTTTCACTTTTACCCTTTAAGAAGCACCATCAACCTTCGATTCAAATCGCAGACTAATCAGTGTGTTTTGGTCGTCGGTGATTTCCAGAACATCTTCGCTGCCGTCCGTGTCGTATTGCACGGCAACGCCGCGCACACCCGTAATCGTGTCGGTGCGCGTTTCGGCTTCGGCTTCGGTCGTATCCACGCGGCGCACGGTAATCGTTGATTTATCGTCGTCTTTTTCAATTAAAATTCCTTGCAAATGCGCTTCGGTTGCTTCTTCCTGCGTGTCCCCGTTACGCTTGAATATATTAAATCGCGCCCGGCGGTTTTTATTGCGCGTCGAAAATTCTTCTAAAAAATTTGCCCAGTTCTTCGGTTCAATTTGTTTAATTTCACTCATATTTTTCTCCGTTCTGAAATTTTCTTATAAATCGAAAATCATCAAAGTCGTCGTGCCGTGCGCGTAGAGTTTGCCGTTTTCGTCAAATGTTCGCCCTTCGGCAGTGGCGATTTGTCTGCCGACATTGATGATTTTGCCTTCGGTTTGCAAAAATCCGGTCGCTTCAAAAACAGGACGCACAAAGTTGATTTTAAATTCCAAACTCGTGCAGCCTTTTCCTGCTTCGAGCGTCGTATGAACGGCGCACGCCATCGCCGAATCGAGCAGCGTTGCAATATATCCGCCGTGAATCGTGCCAAGCGGATTTCTAAAAGCGAGTTTTGGCTTTCCGCCGAAAATAACCCGTCCGCGTTCGACTTCAAGCAGCCGATAATCAAGCGTTTCGGCAAACGGCGGCATCAAAAATTCACCTGCGAGCATCCTTTGAAAAATCTCCAAACCGCTCAGACTTTTTAAAATCCCGTGCGGAATCAAACCGCTCAATTGATTATTTTTCAACGCTTTCTGTTCGCGCATATTTTTTGGAGCGCAAGCATTCTGCGCTCCGATCGTTAAATTTTCACCACGATTTTGCCGAAATGTGAGCCGCTTTCCATATATTTCAGCGCGTCTTTTACCTCTTCAAACGCAAAAGTTTTATCAATCACCGGCTTCAAATGATTGTGCAGACACAAAACACGGTTCATATCTTCAAACATCTGCCGCGAACCGACGAAAATTCCCTGCAATTTCACCGCTTTCATCAACAAAACCGTCGGATTAAATTCGCCTTTGCCCGATAAAACGCCGATGACCGCAACGTGTCCGCCCATTTTCACAGCATTAACGCTTCTTTGCAAAGTTCCCGCGCCGCCGACTTCGACAACGTGGTCAACGCCGCTTCTTGAAGTCAAATCAAGCACGGCTTTGTCCCAATCTTCGCGCTCTTTATAATTGATTAAATCGGTCGCGCCGAGTTTTTTGGCGCGTTGCAATTTCTCGTCGGAACTCGATGTAATAATTATCCGACAGCCGAGAACGCTCGCCAATTGCAGTGCGAAAATCGAAACGCCGCCCGTGCCTTGCAGCAAAACCGATTCGTCCGGTTTCAAACTTCCCGAACAATACAGCGCGTTATATGCCGTTACACCGGCGCACGGCAGCGTCGCCGCTTCCTCGTATGAAAAATGGTCGGGAATGCAAACCAGACCGTTTTCATCGAATGTGCCGAATTCGCGCAAACAGCCATCCACATCGCCGCCGAGCGCGGTTCGCGCTTTCGAAATGTCAATTGCACCGTCAAACCAACCTTGCATAAAAATCGGCATAACGCGGTCGCCGACTTTGAATTTTGTTACAGATTCTCCGATTGCGACGACTTCGCCCGCGCCGTCCGAAAGCGGGACAAGCGGCATTTTCACTTTCGGGTTATAGAAACCTTTGACCATCATTAAATCACGGTAATTTAAAGACGCAGCATGAAATTTTACTTTCACTTCGTTAGTCTGCGGTATCGGTTCATCGCGCTCGACTAATGCCAAATTGTCTATGCCGAACTCATTTATTTCGTATGCTTTCATAAGTTTTTATTTGGAAAAAAGGGGAAAAGGGGAAAAGGGGAAAAGTGAAAATGTTGATCGAGTAAATTCACGCACGTTTTCCCTTTTTACGTTTTCACTTTTCCCCTTTTCCCCTTTTCCCCTTTTCCCCTTTTCCCCTTTTCCCCTTTTCCCCTTTTCCCCTTTTCCCCTTTTACCCTTTTCCCCTTTTCCCCTTTTCCCCTTTTCCCCTTTTCCCCTTTTCCCCTTTTACCCCTTTTCACTTTTACCCTTTTTTCCAAATCAATCTGTCCAAACTCCACGCGCCGCCGCCCGCAAAAGCGAAATAAAGAAAGACAAAGCAATAAATAACCGCAGGTTCGCCTTTATTGACAATCGGCAAAAACCCGCCCGGAGCGTGTGCCATAAAATATGCAGCCGCCATCAAACCACTCAGAATAAATGCAACGGGACGGGTGAATAAACCTAACAAAAGCAGCAGACCGCCAAAAAATTCTAATACTCCGGCGACCAGCATCAAACCCGTCGCGCCGCCGCCGCCCTGTGATGGCGGAAAGCCGAAAAGTTTCTGACTGCCGTGCCAAAGAAATAAAAATCCCGCGATAATCCGTAAAATGCTTAACACTCGCGGTGTCCAATCTGCCAAAAATGAATTCACATTTCCTCCAAATTTTTACACTTTTAAATACAATTTATGCCGACGGAATCAATAATATCCTGCAATGTCCGCCGCGCCAATTGCTGCTCCACGGCTTCGCCGATTTCCGACTGCAACTTGCTCAAAACCGCTTCGATATTTTTTCCGACCGGACAATTCAGATTCGGTTTTTGACGATGCAGTGCGAAAATCTCCACAGGTGAAACCGCCTGATAAACTTCCAGTAGACTAATCTCTTGCGGTTGTTTTGCCAACGACGTGCCGCCGCTTCCGCCTGTTTGTGAAACGACTAAATTTGCCTGATTCAAACTGCACAAAAGCCGACGAATGACAACCGCATTTGTATTGACGCTTTCGGCAATTAAATCCGATTTTACACGCTCGTCGCCAAATTTGGCGAGAACCGCCAAAATATGCACCGCAATTGAAAATTGACTGTTTGCCGCCATAACTGTAACAAGTTTAGTTACAAAGGAAAGTATTGTCAAATCCGGTTATAATTATGAATTGCCTGCTTCGCGTTTTTTTAGATAAATCGTGATGACTAAACCCGCAATGCCGTTGATTACCATTAGAGAATTAGTAAAAATAAAAACCCAGTTCGATACCAAAACACTATAAATAACGAATCCGACGGAAGCCGCGATTTGCCCAACGAACAACCAAATTGAAACGCCTTCGCTTTTTCCTTCGCTCCATTGTTTATAAACCTGTTTACCAATGGTTATAACCAAAATAAACGAGCTAATCCAGCCGATAACTTCCGTCATAAAATTAAATAAAAAAGCGAAAAACAAAAATTGAATTCGTGTTTTCCGCTCAAATCTCAGACGATTCGTTTTGGTTCTTCCTCATCTTCGCCGATAGGAAACTTATCTACATTCGGCGGCTCTTCGATTGGCACAGTCGGTTGCCGGTCGAGTGGTACCGGAATTTCTTCTTCCGGTTTTTCAATATCTTCATTGTCCAAACCCGGATTTATCTCGGAATGACTGCCGAAATCATTATCTCTTTCAGTTGAATTTACATCCGGCGGCGGAATATTTTGCACATCTTGCATAAAAAAATCTCCTTTGTTTAAAAGTAAAAAAGCAAAAGCAATTTCGTAAAGGAGTGTGTGTTAAAAATTGGGACTGACAATTGTTTATTTGAGATAGGCATTGAAAATCACCTTAACACTCCCTTAGGAAGCCGCTTCTGCTTCTGGTTTTGTTACTGCAAGAATTGTGCCTTTCGATTTTAATAACAGAAATCGTTCAAATTAAACGAGTTAATATATTTTTTAGAAAAGTATAGTTGAACTGAACAAAATTCGGTGTATTAAACTAAGTCAGGATTTTGTTAATTTCATTCAATGAATTATCTGCAACAATTTTAAACACTCTGACTCTTTTATCACCCGGAAATTCCTTTGCCGTCAGTGCATCGCAAATTATTAACGAAGCATTTTTCAAACCTTTTTTCCAATCATTTTCGGCGGTTAAACGCAAAATAATCGAATCGCTTTCGATGTTTGCCGCAATCAAAATTGTCTTTGACCAAAAAAGGAATTTTTCCCAGCCCGACACTACTGCGATTAAATTATCCTGTTCGGGACGAGTTTCACCCGACATTGAAGCTGAAACGGAACGTGCCTTTAAAAAGAAACAATTTTTATCGGCAGATAACACACTTTCGATTCTGGCTTTCCGGTCGTTCATTGCCGCGAAAACCGCATTCATATTTTGATATTTTTCGACGAATTCTTCAAAACTCGCGCCGCCGACTTGAAAACTTGTTGATTGCCTGATTTCCTCAATCAATATCTCGCGCAAGCGTTCATCAGATTCGATAACAAAAAACTGTTTGGGCTTTTGAACGGCAAACCATTTTTGCAAACGACTTTGGATTTCATCTTTGGAAAAACCTTGAAATTGCGCGGTTTGGAGAAAATCGGCAATTAATGCGTCAAGTCCGATTTCACCGTTTAAATTGTATTGTTTTGTTTCACAAACGAAAAAACCGCTTCCCTTTTTGAATTCAATCAAGCCTTGTTCGCTGAGTTTTTGATAAGCAGAACCGATTGTATTAGCGTGAATGTTAAATCTTCGCGCAAGTTCGCGGGTGCTGGGAAGTTTTTCTCCGACAGGTAAATCGCCGCTGGCGATGCCAAGCGTGATTTGCGTGATTAATTGTTCGCGCACGGGAATTTCGGAGTTTTTTGAAAGCCAGATTTTCATAAGAAATTTAACAGGGATGAAGGGGATGGACAGGGATAAAAAGCAATTCAATTTTTAAAAAAGCCTTTCAATGATTTTTCTTCGAGAAATCTGTTGTTGAAACGCCTATATTCAAGTTTGGGATTGCCGAAATTGACGATTAACCCAACT
This sequence comes from Pyrinomonadaceae bacterium, assembly GCA_050998795.1. Taxonomy (GTDB): domain Bacteria; phylum Acidobacteriota; class Blastocatellia; order Pyrinomonadales; family Pyrinomonadaceae. The sequence goes on along the minus strand of JBPCPU010000119.1, from coordinate 20,036 downwards.
TCGATCCCTGTCGCTTTCAGATAGTTTATCGTTTGAGCAAAATGTTCCCCGGCAAAACTTTTCACTGCCTTCAATTCAATCAAGACTTTGTTTTCGACCAAAACATCAACGAAAAATTCACCAACAACTACACTACGAAAATGAACATTTAACGGCACTTGCCGTTTAACTTTTAACCCTTTTTGCTCCAAAGCAACCACAAGTGCTTTTTCATAAACGGATTCAATAAAACCGATTCCCAACTCTTTACTTACTTCAAAACATCCTTCTAAAATTTTCCCCGTTAAATCTTCATAGAGCATATTTCTACCTCACAAATATTTTTTTAATTGGTTTTGTATTTATCCCTGCCTATCCTCTTTATCCCTGTTAATTTTTATCCCTGTTAATTATTTTTCCAAAGCATGCTTAATCGCTTCCTCCAAATTATTAAATTGAAACTCAAAACCGGCATCTTCCAATCGTTTCGGCAAAACCCGCGCACTTTCCAGCAAAAGCGTTTCGCCTTTTTCACCAAATAAAAGTTTGACGCCGAATGCGGGAATTGGAATAATTGTCGGGCGATGAAGAACTTTGCCGAGCGTGTCGGTAAATTTTTCGTTCGTCACCGGATTTGGCGCGACGGCGTTGACCGCGCCGTGTAAATCTTCGTTTTCGAGCGCAAAGTGAATGGTCCGAATCAAATCATCAAGCGCAATCCAACTCATCCATTGTTCGCCGCTGCCGACCGTTCCGCCGACGCCGAATTTAAACGGCGTGAGCATTTCTTTGAGTGCGCCGCCGTCTTTCGCCAGAACAATGCCGATGCGCGGCATTATAACTCTTGCGCCGAAATCTTCCGCTTTCGCGCTTTCCGCTTCCCATTCAACGCAAACATCGGCGAGAAAACCTTTGCCTCTCATGCTTTCTTCGGTCAAAATCTCATCGCCGCGATTACCGTAAAAACCGATTGCCGACGCGGAAACAAATATCTTCGGCGGATTGTTCGTCTTTTTTAGCGCGTCAACCAAAGTTTTCGAGCCGACAACGCGGCTTTCCCTGATACTTCGTTTCTTTTCTTCTGTCCAAGTGCCTTCGCCAACATTATCGCCCGCGAGATGCACAATCGCATCGAAGTTTTCGAGTTTTGCTTGTTCGCTTTCACTAAAACCCTTTTCCGCGTTCCATTGAATTTCGTCCGCGTTTTTCGCCGCTTTACGCGAAAGTTTATAAACTTCGTGTCCTTTGGCTTTCAATGTCGGAACTAATTCGCTTCCAACCAAACCGCTTGCGCCTGTAACTAGAATTTTCATATAAAGATTTTCAACGCAAAGACGCAAAGGCGCAAGGACGCAAAGAAAATTAAGTCAAAACTAAATTTAAAATCTCTTCGCGTCTTTGCGCCTTTGCGTCTTTGCGTTAGAGATTATTCTTTGCCTTGCAAATCTCGGCGAATAAACTTCACCATTTTCTGAATTTCTTCTTCGGTCAATTGATTTTTGAATGAAGGCATCGGCAGTTTGCCTTCTTTGATTTGCAGATAAATTTCTTCTTCGGATTTTGTCGCCGCGTCGCCGTAACGCAGAGAAGGAATGAGTTTGCCGTCCATTTCCTTGCCGTTCGCTTCTTGCCCGTGGCAAATCGCGCAGTTTTGGCGAAACAGCGAGGCTTCGTAACTTTTGCTTTCGGCGATATTAAATTCGTTGCGTCTGGCTTTACCGTTTGTGCAGGCGACAACTGCCAAAGCAATGAACAAACAAACTACTGCAATTTTGGTCTGTGGTATTTGGTCTGTGAACTTCGACTTTGGACTTTGGACTTTGGATTTTGGACTCACTTTATCGCACCTTCAATCGGACTTGACGCGCTTGCGTAAAGACGTTTCGGCATTCTGCCCGACAGATACGCCAATCTTCCCGCTTGAACGGCAAATTTCATCGCAGTTGCCATTTGTGCCGCATCTCGCGCTTCGGCAATCGCCGTGTTCATCAAAATCGCGTCCGCGCCAAGTTCCATCGCAATCGCCGCGTCAGATGGAACACCGACACCGGCATCAACAATTATCGTCGCGTCAGGCAATTGTTCGCGCATAATCCTTAGATTCGCCGGATTTTGTACGCCCAAACCCGAACCAATCGGCGCGGCAAGCGGCATCACTGCCGGACAACCGATGTCGAGCAGTTTTTTCGCCATAATCAAATCGTCGGAAAAATACGGCAAGACAATAAATCCTTCTTTGACGAGAATTTTTGCCGCTTCCAAAGTTTGTTCATTGTCTGGAAGGAGCGTAACTTTATCGCCGATGACTTCAAGTTTTATCCAATCGGTTTCGAGTGCTTCACGCGCCAGCCGCGCCGTGCGAATCGCGTGTTCGGCATCATAACAACCCGCCGTATTCGGCAAAATCTGCATTTTCTCGTCTAAATAATCGAGAAAAGATTCGGTTTTTCCGTCCAAAGGAACGCGATTGACTGCAACCGTTACCATTTCCGCGCCCGAAGCCGTGTGCGCCGCTTGCATTTCCTGATGAGTTCGGTATTTGCCCGTTCCAATGATAAGCCGCGAGTTAAAAGTTTTTCCTGCCAGGTTAAATAAATCAGTCATAAAGTATAATTTCAGATTTCAGATTCCAAATTCTAAATTTCAGACTGCAAATTTCAAATTTGTGTATTTCACAATCTTAACAAAAAATCGCGCAAAAGAAATGCGGACTGAAAACGCCTTCAATCCGCAATCTTAAATCTTAAATCTTAAATCTTAAATCTTGAATTTTCATCCTCCGCCAACGAAATGAATTATCTCGATTTTATCGGCATCGTTTATTTTGATGCTTTCCCAATCTTTTTTGCGAACGACTTCTTTGTTTAACTCAATCGCAATTCTTTCGTCAGACAGAGAAAAATGTTTGAGCAGTTCGGATAAACTAACTTTGTTGACAATTTCTTTTGTTTCACCGTTAATAACAACTCTCATATTTTTAACAGTTATCAGTTGTCAGTTATCAGTCAACAGAAAATTGCTAACTGATAACTGATAACTGAATTCAGCCTTGCTTAATGACTCGTCTTAATTCGGTTTCTTCGCCTTCGCTCATTGCTCTCACCAAAACCGCCGCTCTTCCTGTTTTGAAATGCGGCAATTGCAGATGAACGATCGCCACTCCATTACTATCGGTTTTGGCGTGAAAAATCAACGGGCGAAAAGATGTGCCGATAACCTTAACTATAATTTGCGCTCCGCTCAAACCGGTTTCCTGATTGCCGCGAAAGACCAGAATACTGACGGTTTTGCGCTCGCCGCCTTTGAAATTTATGTCGTTAAGCAGTTCTACTTTTAAGGTATCGTCAATGATTTGTTCGGTTTTGGCGGAATCACTGATGATTTCAACCGCTTCGGCTGGCAAAATCATTTCTTCTTCGACGATTTGCACCGCTTCAATAATCATTTCATCAACGACGCTAATCGGAATATCCCAAACCAATTCATCCTTTGGTTTCGGTATTTCAACTTCAACCTTTTCTTTGGGTTTGGCTTTTGCCAAATCAAGCGTAATTTCCCCCGATTGTTTGACAGACTGCGGTTTTTCTTTGAGAACCAGCGGCGGAAGCGGAATTTCTTCTGTCTTTTTGGGTCTGATTTCAGTTGGCGGCGGTTTTATCTCTTTCTCTTCAACAACGATTTTAACTTCTTTTTGCGCGACGAGTCCTTTTTGCCTTGAAGCGGAATCCTTCATTGTCATCCGCTTCAAATCTTCGATTCTGCCGGCACGAACCGCCGCGCACATTAGTTTGTGTTGTTTCTGCAATCGCTCGGTAAGCGCTTTTTCATCAAACGTATCAGCCAACAAATCATCGTAAGGTGAACGCTTGCTCGCCAAAATCGTGCCGCGGTCATAAACGAGCGACAAAATCAGCGGCGTGTCAACACCTTTATCTTCGGTCTGAACGTGATACGTTACACCTTGATAATCAATATCTGTGTTAAATCCGGTAATCACAATGTTTGCAAAATAAAATCGGCGAGAAAATGACGGTAGATTTTAAAAAATAATTGCCATTTATGAAATTAACACAGGCGTTTGCAGACGGTCAACGAAATAAAATACAGTTTATAGAGTTCGTTGAGTTCGTTGAGTTCGTTGAGTTTTTTTGAGAGTTTAAAGTCTATTCAAAATGCTCTATTATCTCAGCAAATTCTATAAACTCAACGAACTCAATGAACTCAGCGAACTCTACAACTTCTTTTCCTTGACACTAAATCTGGCTTAACTTACGATTGAACTTGTGCAATAATTCTCAATCTTTATTAAACCGATTTTTTTGATTATTTGGCTTTTTTGATACCATAAATACAGAAAGGAATTAGGTAACTCTTTTATGTCTGAATTTAACTTGTTTGATTATGCGCCGCTTGGCGTAATGTTTATCGTGGCATTCGGTTTTGCGGCAAGCCAGATTGTCGTTACGCAGATTGTCGGTCCGCGCAAAAGAACCGCGACAAAATTGATGCCGTATGAATGCGGAAAAGATCCGGTCGGTTCGGCGCGTGATAGATTTTCGATTAAGTTTTATACGGTCGCGGTTATTTTCCTGCTGTTTGATATTGAAGTTTTGTTTATGATTCCTTTCGCCGTTGCTTTCAAAACTCTGCTTGCCGAACAGAAAATCAGCGGAATTGCTTTCGGCACAGTCGCATTGATAGAAATTTTGGTGTTTATCTCCACATTGATTGTCGGATTTATTTACGTTTGGAAAAAAGGCATATTCGATTGGGGTTTGCAGGCACGCGCCGAGGCACGCGGTGAAGCCAAAGTTTTGGCGAATAAAAAACAGCAGCGCATTCAAGAATTAAAACGTGCCGCTTAAAATCAGTTTATGGAGTTTATCGAGTTCGTTGAGTTCGTTGAGTCAAAACCTTACTCAATGAATTCTATAAACTCAAAAAACTCAAGGAACTAAAAAATTATGGGTTTAGAAAATGCAATTTTTGAGTCGCTGCCGGATGTCATCACCGTCAGACTCGATGCCGTCGTCAATTGGGCGAGAAAATCGTCATTGTGGCCTGCCACGTTCGGATTAGCTTGCTGTGCGATTGAAATGATGAACACCGTTTCATCGAGAAATGACCTTTCGCGGTTCGGCGCAGAAACATTCCGCGCAAGTCCGCGCCAAGCTGATGTGATGATTGTTTCGGGACGGGTTTCGCGCAAGATGGCTCCGGCTCTGCGCCGCATTTATGACCAAATGCCCGAACCGAAATGGGTTATTTCAATGGGCGCGTGTGCCACTTCGGGCGGAGTTTTTGATAATTACGCGATTGTGCAAGGCGTTGACAAAATTGTTCCGGTTGACGTTTATATTCCGGGCTGTCCGCCGCGACCGGAAATGTTGATTCACGCGATTATGATGCTCCAGGAAAAGGTAATGAACGAATCGGTTAAAGACCGCCGCGATACGTTCGAAGCCGAATCGCGCCAATCGTTTGTTCCCGGAACACTGCCTGTAACGGAAGGAACGGCTTTGGAAAGAGAAACTGAAATAGAAGTTGCCAATGAAGAAATCTCGCGTCCATATACGATTCCTTCGCGGCACGAAAAAAGAAGGTCATCGTAAATTGTTAATGGTAAATGGTTGATTGATTTTGACCGCCAGCCGCAATTAACAATTAACCATTAACTATGAACACAGAGATTTTGCTCGAATTTGTCGAAAAACTAAAAGCGGAAAACGCCGGTTGGGTAAGCGATTTTAAAGATGCCCGCGGAGAAGTTACGATAACTGTTCCGCGTGAATCAATCGTTGATGTTTGTTGGGTTTTGAAAACAAAACACGGTTTCGATATGCTTGCCGATTTGTGCGGCGCAGACCTCGGTCCTGAAGAAGACCCGCGTTTTGAAGTCAATTATCATCTTTTTTCTACCAAACATTATAATCGTCTGCGCTTGAAAGTTCTTTTAAGCGAAGATGAACCGACTGTGCCGACTGTAACAACGGTATGGAAAACAGCAGACTGGCACGAGCGTGAAACTTTCGATTTATTCGGTGTGATTTTTGATGGACATCCTGATTTGCGAAGAATTTTATTACCATCCGATTTTGACGGACACGCGCTTCGCAAAGATTACCCGTTGCGAGGTTACGAGCCGTATAGTTTGACTTAAAATGATTACTGAAACTCTACAAAATGCGTTGACCGAAGTTCGTCCGTTGCCGATTACTTATACGGTGGACGACTTGGATTTTATGCCGGAAGATACCAACCGCTATGAACTGATTGGAGGAAAATTATTCGTGTCCCGTGCGCCACATCTCGACCATCAACTTTTAATTACAAATTTCATCGTCGCTTTCAGCGAATATCTGAAAAAAAATCCAATTGGTAAGGTTATAACTACACCCGGCGTTATTTTCAGTCCGAAAGATGCCGTTATTCCCGACCTTGTTTTTGCCACGCACGAAACTATCAAGAAAAACGTCGCGGTTGAAGACGAAAAATTTGACGGAAAATTTATCGCCGCGCCTGATTTAGTGATTGAAATTTTGTCTTACGGAAAGCAGGACGTTAAGCGCGACCGGATCTATAAAAGAACTCTTTACGGAGATTATAGAGTAAAAGAGTATTGGGTAGTTGACGGATTATTTAATGCCGTTGAAGTTTATCGCCTTGAAGAAAACGGGCTGAATATAGTCAAACGGTTTGAGATTTACGAAAGCATCGAAACGCCGATTTTGCCTGATTTTTCGTTGAAACTTGCCGACATTTTTAAATTTTAATATGAGCGCAGCAGTAGAAAATATACCGAGCCAATTTGAAGTTTTAGACCAATCTTTAGAGTCGCAGATGACGCTTTCGATGGGTCCGCAGCATCCTTCGACGCACGGCGTTTTGCGCCTCGAACTACAATTAGACGGCGAAATGGTCATCAAAGCCGTTCCTGACATCGGTTATCTGCACACGGGAATGGAAAAGCTGTTTGAATATAAAAAATATCAGCAGGGCATCGTCATCACCGACCGGATGGATTATTTGAATCCGCTCGGTAACAACCTGGCTTATGTGATGGCGGCGGAAAAGCTGCTTGATTTGGAAATTCCCGAAAGAGCGCAGGTTATTCGTGTTATGACTTGCGAATTGCAGCGCGTCGCATCACATCTGGTTTGGCTCGGCACACACGCGCTCGACATCGGCGCGATGAGCGCGTTTTTCTATTGTTTTCGTCAGCGCGAGAAGATTTTGAATTTGATTGAAGCGTGTTCGGGCGGGCGAATGACACCGAGTTATTTCCGCATCGGCGGTTTGATGATGGATTTACCTGCCGGATTTGAACGGCGCGTCAAACAATTTCTTGATGATTTCCCTGCCGCGATGGAAATGCTTGAAACGCTCGTTTCCGGCAACACCATTTGGCAGAGCAGAACAAGAGGAATCGGTTTAATTACGGCGGAAGAAGCGATTGATTGGGGTTTGACCGGACCTTGTTTGCGCGGAAGCGGCGTTGAACTTGATTTACGCCGACACAATCCGTATTCGGGTTACGAAACTTACGATTTTGACATTCCCGTCGAAAGAGACGGCGATGTTTGGGCGCGTTTCCGTGTTCGGATGCGCGAAATGTATGAATCTTATAAGATTGTCAGGCAAACGCTCGAACGGATAAAACCGGGACCGATTAAAGCCGACGCGCCGAAAATCGTTCTGCCCGACCGCGACGATATGCGTAAACATATGGATTCGCTGATTCATCACTTTTTGATTGTCGCTGAAGGTTTTAATATCCCCGAAGGCGAAGTTTATATGCCGATTGAAGCCTCGAAAGGCGAACTCGGTGTTTATATGAAATCAAACGGCGGTCCGAAACCGGACAGAGTTCATTTCCGCGGTCCGAGTTTTGTCAATTTGTCGGCTTTACCCGTGATGAGCGAAGGCGAGATGATTGCCGATGTGGTGGCGATTATCGGTTCGCTCGATATTGTTTTAGGGGAAATTGACAGGTAAAAATTATGACCGAAAATCAAGAAAAAGAAATGTTTAATATTCTTTCTACTTTGGTTACAGAAGTTAGAGGAATTAAAGGTGATGTGCAGGATTTGAAATCGGATGTTCGGGATATTAAAGAAACCCAAAACGAGCATTCTCGAATTTTGAATAAGCATTCTCAAATTTTGGATAACCATTCTCAAATTTTGAATGAGCATTCTCAAATTTTGGATGAGCATTCTCGAATCCTAAAACGATTGGATGCCAAAACAGACAGCATTGCCGAAACGATTATGACCAATGACAAGCGTTTAACTACCGTAGAAAAGGATGTTGCCGATTTGCGAAGCGGAATTCATTAGAAATCAAGATTTAGTCCAACAGTATTAAAAGGACAACCTGTTAAAGTTACAGGAATTATTGTATATAACTTTGTTCTGTAATAAGTTTAGAAAATATGGCATCAGTCGCCCCGACATACTACACCAATCAAGTTTTAGTAACCGACGAAGCAGCGGAATTTTCACCGGAAGTTTTGGCAGAAATTGACAGGTAATTTTTATGGCAGATGAACAATTAAATTATCGAATTGATGAGATTTTACGGATAACGACCGGCTTGGTTACTGCCGTTAGAGAAGTTAGACAGGTTCAAGATAATCATACTCAAAAATTTGAAATTATTGAAAAAGACGTATCTTCTCTCAAAAAAGACGTCGCTTTTTTGAAAAAAGAAGTCCGAATCAATTCAGGCAAACTCGACGATGTAATATTCAGAGTCATCGAAATGTATAATCGTCTTTTCGATATTGAGAAACAACTTAAATTTTTTGATAAGAGGCTGGTTGATTTAGAAGAAGAGTATCAGAAAATCTACTCGGAATTGATAAAGTTAGTCGAAAACGTAGAAGACAATCCCGAAGCACGGGCAAAAGTTGACGAATTGGATTTGCGTATCGAAAAATTGGAAGAAAAAGTATTTGCATAAAATATGGCAACAGTAGCTCCGACATATTACACCAACCAGGTTTTAGTAACCGACGAAGCAGCGGAATTTTCGCCCGAAGTCATTGAAGAAATGCGCCTCCATCTGACAAAATATCCGACGGACAGAAAGCGTTCCGCGCTTATTCCGCTTCTTTTCGTTGTTCAGCGCGAACGCGGCTATGTTGACAACGCGGGCGTGAATTATCTGGCAAAGTTGTTGGACATCCAAGTTACCGACGTTTGGGAAACCGTAACTTTTTATTCGATGTTCAATCTGCGTCCGGTTGGTAAATATCACATACAGGTTTGCAAAACGCTTTCGTGCCGCATTATGGGCGAACCGGAAATTACCGGACATATTTGCGAAAAACTGGGAATTCATGCGGGCGAAACCACGCCGGACGGAAAATTTACCGTAACGCGCGTCGAATGTCTGGGAAGCTGCGGAACTGCGCCGATGATGCAAATCGGGTTTGATTATCACGAAGATTTGACGATTGAAAAGGTTGATAAATTGTTGGATTTGTTGAAATAGAAAAATGTTTTACAAAGTCGTCTTACAAGAATCAGAAGAAGGTTACAGCGTTTCGTGTCCCGTCTTGCCCGGCTGCTGGTCGCAAGGTGAAACCGAAGAAGACGCTTTGGAAAATATTAAAGATGCAATTGAGGAATATTTAGAAGTTTTAGACGAGCAATTGAAAGATGCCGACGTACGCGAAGTGGAGGTTGCGGCATAAATGCCAAAACTTTCGGGCATAAATCATCTGCAAGCAGTTAAAGCATTTGAAAAAGCAGGATTTTATATTGCGCGGCAAGGAAAACACATTGTTATGACAAATGGCTCAAGGATTATTACAATTCCGCGTCATAATCCGGTTAATGCTTTTACGATGGGCGGCGTTATTCGTGATGCCGGATTAGCAATTGAAGAGTTTAAAGAGTTGTTGTAAAAATATGCGAACTTTTATTGTTTGCACAATTTTTGGTTTTTGTTTTTTGGCTATTGGCTGCGGACTTGAAAAATACATCTCCGTTCGACACAACGTAGCTTCTGGAGATGCAATGTCGCCTACTATAAATAAAGACGACCACTTCGCGTCCGTTGGAATTAGAGATAATAAAGCTGACCCAATCGAGCGATTTGACATAGTTGTTTTCAAGCCGCCCAAAAATGAAAAAACGGAAACTGATGAAAATACGAGGTATGTTTTTCGGGTAATCGGACTTGAAAACGAAAAAGTTGAAATGAAGCAAGGTTTAGTTTTTATAAACAATGAAATTCTTGATGAATCATCTTTTATAAAAACAGTTTCCGATAAATATTTTGCGCCTGTCATCGTTCCGAAAGGAAGTTATTTTCTTCTCGGAGATAATCGTCCGAATAGCGCGGACAGTCGTTATATTGGAACTATTAAGCGAGAAGATATTGACGGTAAAATTAGTAACATTATTCGTAAAGAAGATTACGATAATGGCAAGCGTTGGTAATTTATGGAAATCAAAGCAATCGGTTGCGAGCCGTTACAGCTAAAGCGAGTTCATTTGAAAGACTCGCATACGCTCGAGGTTTATCAGGACAATGGCGGTTATGCGTCGCTTAAAAAGGCGATGAATATGTCGCCGGACGATATTATAAACGAAGTCAAAGTGTCGGCGTTGCGCGGGCGCGGCGGCGCGGGTTTTCCGACCGGAATGAAGTGGAGTTTTGTTCCGCGTCAGTCGCCGAAACAGAAATATATTGTCTGCAATGCCGATGAATCAGAGCCGGGAACATTTAAAGACCGTTATTTGCTCGAACTCGACCCGCACGCGCTGATTGAAGGAATGTTGATTGCGGCTTTCGCGCTTGGTTCACAAAGCTGCTACATCTATTATCGCGGCGAATATCGTTATTTGATTGACATAATGGACAAAGCCATCGAGGAAGCAACGGCGGCAAATCTCATTGGTGAAAAGATTCTCGGAAGCGATTTTACCTGCAATTTTTACACGCATACCGGCGCGGGCGCATATATTTGCGGCGAGGAAACCGCGCTTTTGTCGAGTCTTGAAGGCTTTCGCGGACATCCGCGTATGAAACCGCCGTTTCCGGCAGTCGAAGGTCTTTACGCTTCGCCGACGGTTGTTAATAATGTCGAAACTTTAACAGCCGTTCCGCAAATCATCGAAATGGGCGGCATTGCCTGGCGCGATTTAGGCACGGAAAAATCCGGCGGCACGAAACTCTGGTCGGTTTCGGGACACGTCAAAAAGCCGGGTGTTTATGAACTTCCGATGGGCTATCTGGATATGGAAAAGTTCATAATGGAAGATTGCGGCGGTATTCGTGACGGACATCAATTAAAAGCGTGTATTCCGGGCGGTTCATCGGTTTATGCGATGCGTGCCGACCAGATTATCGGTAAAAAAGTTCGGCTCGATTATGAAGGTTTGGTCGAAGCCGGTTCGCTTGTCGGTTCAGGCGGTTTTATCGTGATGGACGAAACGGTTGATATGGTTGATTCGACCAAAAACCTGACTGAATTCTACAAACACGAATCGTGCGGCTGGTGTACGCCGTGCCGCGAAGGAACGGATTGGCTGACGAAAATTTTTACGCGCATCGCTGACGGCGGCGGGCGACCCGAAGACGCGCAGCTTATTTTGGATTTGTGCGATAACATTGAAGGAAAATCGTTTTGTGCATTGGGCGACGCGGCGGCATGGGCGATTCAAGGCGCAGTCAAGCGTTTTCCTGAAGATTTTAAGAAATATTTACTGCATAACGAAAACAACAATTAAACAGGAGAAACATAATGGGAAAAGGTGATAAAAAATCAAGACGCGGAAAGATTTTTGCCGGGAGTTTCGGCAAAACTCGTCCGAGGAAGAAAAACAAGAAAACAGAAAATAAATCTGAAAATAAAGACACCAAATAATTTAGCAGCATTTACAAAAAATTAAATGTCAACAGAATTTATCAAAGTTAAAATTAACGAACAGGACTTCGATGTCGAAAAGGGCGCACGGCTGATTGACGTTTGTCAGGAAAAAGGCTTCGGGATTCCGTCATTTTGTTATTACAAAGACCTCGCTTTGCAGGCTTCGTGCCGGATGTGTCTGGTTCGCATCGAAAAAATGCCGAAACTGCAAACTTCCTGCACGATTACCTGCACGGACGGAATGATTGTTACGACGCAGAGCGACGAAATCGAAAAAGCACAGCGGGCGATGGGCGAATTTCTGCTGGCAAATCACCCGCTCGATTGTCCGGTTTGCGACCGCGGCGGCGAGTGCGAACTGCAGGAAGTGATTTTTGATTGGGGCGACGTCGAAGAGCGTTTTACGGAAAAGAAAAACATCGCGCCGGAAAAATTTCTCTCGCCGATTGTCGCCAACGATCCGCAACGCTGTATTTTATGTAAACGCTGCACGAGAGTTTGCGACGAATGGATGGGCGAGGACGCAATTGAAGCCGGAAATCGCGGCGTGGATACGGTTATCGGAACTTACGGCGGTTGGCTCAACTGCTCGGAATGCGGAAATTGTATCGAAGTTTGCCCGACCGGAACGCTTTTGGACGGAACTTATCGTCACGAAACACGACCCTGGGAGCTCGACCAAACCATTACGACTGATGTTTATTCTTCGGACGGAATGCAGTTGAGCATCGGTTCGCGCGGCGGACTTGTTCACCGAATTGTGGCGCGTGACAGATACGTCAATGGCTTAAACGGCGAATTCCTTGACGTTAAATCGCGTTTCGGACACGGTTTTATCAATCATGAAGACCGCATAAAAACGCCTTTGATTCGTTATAAAAAAGGCGGGAAACTGATTCCTGCAACGTGGGATGCGGCAATTCAATTTGTAGCCGAGAAATTTAAGGAAGGCGGAAACCAAATCGGCGTTGTCGCTTCGTGCCGTTTGACAAACGAAGCGATTTTCACGCTTAAGCGTTTTGCCAAAGAAGTTGGCAATTCAAACAATTATGCGGTTTCAGACGCTTACGATTTAGCTCCGTTTTTCGATAATTTGAGCGTTCCTTTAGCGACGCAAAAAGATATTCGCTACGCGAAAACAATTCTTTTAATCGGCGGCGAACCCGAAGAAGAACAGACATTTACGGCGAAACAGATGCGCCAAGCCGTTCGTAACAACGGCGCGAAGATGATTATTGTCAATGACACACCGATTCGTCTGACGCATCTGGCAAATCAGTTTATTCACATCAATAAAAATTCATATGACGCTTTTGCATTGGCTTTCGCCGATTCCGTAACCAAAAACTTAAAAACAAAACTAGGCATTGAGCAATCCGAGTTTGACGACTTGCTGAAAACCATCGGCGAAACCGAAGGCGATTTTGTGATAATGTTTGGCAGAGATTTGTCGCCCGAAGCGCAATCCGCTCTGGCAAACGCGGCGGGCAAATTCGCCTCGGAGAATCGGCGCGTTTTGGTTCATCCGCTGCCGCTGTATAATAATTCAGTCGGCGCAAACGATATGATGGCGGGCAAAAAATCGCTTGATGATGTTTTGAAAAATTCCAAATCGCTTTTAATCGGCGGAAGTTTGTCGGAAGAAAATGCGGGTTTACTGGCGAATAAAAGTTTTGTGGTCGTGCAGGAACTTTTTGAAACCGCGACCACCGAATACGCCGATGTCGTTTTTCCGGCAGCGAGTTTTGCCGAAGTTGACGGGACATTTACCAATAATATGGGGTTTGTCCAGCGGGTTCGGCAGGCAATCGAACCGCTTCATCAGGCAAAAGCCGATTGGGTGATAACTTCGCTGATTGCTAAAGAAATGGGCGTTGATTTCGGCTATAATTTTGCTGCAACCGCCGTGTTTAAAGCAATTGCCGATTCGGTTCCGGCTTATGAAGGTTTGCGTTATCCGCATTTGAAAGATGAGTCAAAACCCGTTCAAGTCAAACATGCGATTGTCGAAAAGCGCGATTTATCAAAGGAAATTGATGCTTTGAAAGCAAATATGGAAAAATTGCCCGACGAAGTTGAGAAAGAAACGATTACGCCGAAAATCGGACACAAATTGTTTCGCCTTACGACAATGACGAGCAAGACACCACAATTTCATCTTCTCGCACACGGCAATCCGAAACCGGAAAACCTGCTCGTTTCGCCGCTTGTGCAGTTTAATTTGGACGCTACACCGAGGATGGAACTTGCCGAAGCCGTCGGCGTTGGTGATAGAGTTAATTTAAAAATTGATAAATAGAATTTTGTTATGGAAGCTACGTTAAAAACAATTTTTCCGATTATCGTCCTTTTCGGCGCGGCAACGGTGGCATTCGGCGTTGTGATGATGATTGTCGCCTACACGGTTTTAGCGGAACGCAAAGTTTTGGGCTGGATTCAAGGTCGCATCGGACCGAACCGTGTCGGACCCTGGGGTATGATGCAGCCGTTCGCCGACCTTCTTAAATTCATTTTCAAAGAAGACATAGTTCCCGACAAGTCCACGAAATTCGTTTATTATCTCGCCCCGATTGTCGCTGTAACCTGCGCTCTGATTCCGATGGTTGTTTATCCCTTCGGTCCGGTAATAACGGCGGATTTGAGCTTTCTGCCATATGGTTTGGGCGATGGCATCAGGCAAATTCCTTTGACGATTGCACAGATTGATGTCGGTGTTTTGTTTGTTTTGGGTATTACATCGGTTGGAGTCTACGGAATCGCGCTCGCCGGTTGGTCGTCAAACAACAAGTATTCTTTAATGGGCGGACTTCGTTCTTCAGCGCAGATGATTTCATACGAATTGGCAATGGGCGCATCGGTTATCGGCGTTGTCATGCTGGCGGGTTCGCTTGATTTGAATGGAATTATTAATGCACAGATACATTCGCCGTTTCGCTGGTTTATCATTCCGCAATTTATCGGTTTTATCGTCTTTTTGATTGCCGCATTTGCCGAAACAAACCGTGTTCCTTTTGATTTGCCGGAAGCCGAGACCGAACTTGTCGCGGGTTTTCATACCGAATACAGCGCGTTGAAATTCGCGCTCTTTTTTATGGCGGAATATGTGAATATGTTCACCGTTTCCGTAATGGTCGTCACCCTGTTTTTGGGCGGCTGGTATATTCCGGGTTTGAGTCACATTTTTGCGGTTGGCTCAATTCCCTATGCTGTGTTCAGTATTTTGGGTTTTCTGGCGAAAATCAGCTTCTTTTTGTTTTTCTATATTTGGGTTCGCGGAACATTACCGCGTTTTCGCTTTGACCAGTTGATGAACTTCGGTTGGAAATTTTTGCTGCCCGTCGCGTTGGCAAATGTGATTTTTACGATTATTATTGTTTATTTTCTAAATAGGTAATAAGTGATAACTGATAAGTAATAGGTGAGAAGTTATAAAACTCTAAGCCGGTATCACTTATCAGTTATCACTTATCAGTTATCACTTATAAAAATGGCTAGTGCGCTTTTCTTTTTGTTTGCAGGCTTGGCAATTGCGTCTGCGATTTCCCTCGTCTATCACAAAAATCCGCTTTACAGCGCGATTTCGCTGGTCGGCGTTCTGATTTCCCTGGCGTGTATTTACATTACACTTGCCGCGCCGTTTATTGCCGCCGTGCAGGTTTTGATTTACGCGGGGGCGATTATGGTTCTGGTCGTTTTCGTCATTATGCTTTTGAATCTTGAAGAAGATAAACCACTCAATCGCCTGCGATATTTATATATTGTCGGCGGCATTTTCGGTGTTATTTTATTGGCGCAGACCTTTTTTATCTTTTACGCCGTTAATCGTGCGCCGAAACAAGCCGTCAATGTTGATGAAACAATCGGGAATACTTTGAGTATCGGTTCGGCAATGTACACGGAATATCTTTTGCCGGTTGAAATTGTCGGCATTTTGCTGTTGATGGCAATTGTCGGTGCGGTTATTTTAGCTCGCCGTTTTCAGTCGCCGCAACTCGAACTCGTGGTTGATAACGAATTAGAAAGACGCAACGAAGCGGAACTTGAAGACGAATTTCGCATAAGACTATAATTTTTGCCGTTTGTTATAACGAGCATTGTAAAATTTACATAAATGTCCATTTCGCTCAATCAAATTTTGGAAATGCCGAATGCCGCCATTTTAGCGGAGAAAATTCAGTCTGCGCTTGAAGAAGAAAGACGGGAAAGGCTTCGTTTCTACGAGATTATTGACGAAAGCAAAAAAATGGAATTTATTAACGGCGAAATTATTTTTCAATCGCCTGCAAAATTAAGGCACGTTTCGGCAGTCGGTTTGCTTCATTCTTTGCTAAGAACGTATGTCATTAAACATCAACTCGGCTTTGTCGGCAGCGAGAAAATGTTGGTTTCGTTGACGCGCAACGATTATGAGCCTGATATTTGTTTTTTTGACAAATCAAAATCACAAAGTTTCACTTCGACCCAAATGCAGTTCCCCGCGCCTGATTTGGCGGTCGAAGTTTTGTCGGATTCAACCGCCGGGAAAGACCGCACGACGAAATTTCAAGATTACGCGGCGCACGGTGTAAAAGAATACTGGATTATTGACCCTGAAAACGAAACTGTTGAGCAATACTATTTGCAGAACGAAGAATATGAACTTCTTCTCAAAGCCAAAGACGGCACAATAAACAGCATTGTTTTGCCCGATTTTCGGATTCAAATTCGCGCCGTTTTTGACGAACAAACGAATTTGGAAGAATTGAAAAGATTGATTTGAAATTTATCCTTTGTCTTCGTCCTTTGTTTTCAACTTTGGACTTTGGACTTTGGACTTTGGACTAAAGTATGGAACCGAGTTTAGCAACCTATCTGGCACTTTCAGGAATTTTATTTACCATCGGCACGGTCGGCGTAATTTTCAAACGCAACGCGCTCGGAATGTTTATGTGCATCGAGTTGATGCTCAACGCCGTGAATTTAACATTCGTCGCCTTTTCGCGTTATTACGCCGATGTAACGGGACAGCTTTTTGTTTTTATGGTGATGTCGGTTGCGGCGGCGGAAGCAGCGGTCGGGCTTGGAATTATCATTGCGTTTTTCCGTAATCGGGAATCAATTGACGTTGACGACGCGAGTATTTTGAAGAATTAGTATTTCAATGTTGAACGCGGATGTTTTGACATTTCAGGAATTTGCGATGCGCGAAACTTTGCCGTTGTCGAAGATTCATCAAACCGTGCTTGAATTTCTGCTAGGGCGAAAAGATGTCGTTCTGTTTGGCGCACAAGCCGTCAACGCTTATGTTTCCGAGCCGCGAATGACGCAGGACGTTGATTTACTTTCGACCCGCGCCGGAGAATTTGCCGAAGAATTGCGCGAGCATTTGAGCGAGAAATTTCATATCGCCGTGCGTGTGCGAGAAGTTGGCGATAAAGGTTTAAGAATTTATCAAGTCCGTAAAGAAGGCAATCGGTATTTGATTGATATTCGCCCTGTAACGGAATTTCCCGATACCCAAACAATCGAAGAAATTCAAGTTTTATCGCCGTTGGAATTGATTGCAAGCAAAGTTATTTCCTATCATTCGCGGCGCGGCAAACCGAAATCGGGAACGGATTGGCGCGATTTGGCGATGTTGCTTTTACGGTTTCCTGAATTGAAGGAAAAAGTTTCGTCGGCTTTGCAAGCGAAAAACGTCGGCGAAGCAATTTTGGAAACTTGGGCAGAACTTGAAAGTCAGGATTTTCAGCCCGAAGATGACAACGATTTGATTTTTTGAAAATGGCGAAAACTTCGGATATTACAAGTAAAAGTTTGATTTCTTTATTGCCGAATGACTGGGTTCGTTGGGCAACAAATGTCGAAGACGCAAGCGACTGCGAAGTTTTGAATACCGAATTTCAACTCATCAGCCGAAATACTGACGCTTTGGTTTTGGTCAATAAATCTTCGGTCGGAAAATTTTTGACCTTGTTTGAAATTCAAACCCGATATTCTTTGGAAATGCCCGAAAGAATGACGGCATATGCGGCACTTGCACGAGCCAGATACAAACTTCCGGTCGTGCCGATTTTGGTGAACATTTTGCCTTACGGAAAAGATATTCCGACTAAATATGAATCGGAATTTCTCGGCATTCGAGCATTGCAGGATTTTCGCGTTATCAATTTCTGGGAAGTTGAAGCCGAAGAAATTTTGGCAAAAAATTTATCCGCGTTGATTCCGTTTATTCCGACGATGAAAGGCGGAAAAGATGCAAAACTATTGCAAAAAGCCCAGATGCAGTTAGAATTAGACGAAGACTTGCAAGGCACAACCAAACTCGGCGATTTGGAAGTAGCTTTGAGAATTTTTGCAAAACTGATTTTAGGCGATAAAGCCAGCGAGATTTTGAGGTGGACTATGATTGATTTAATAAAAGAATCTCCTTATTACAAGGAACTTATCGAACAAGGCTTACAAGAAGGTCGGCAAGAAGAATCGGCTAAAATTATTTTCAAACTTTTGACGAAAAGATTTGGCGAAATTGACGAACCAACTAAATCCAGACTTAAACTTTTATCGCTTGAACAAACCGAAAGTTTGACATTTTCTATTTTCGATTTTGATAGTCTTGATGATGTCAAAGTTTGGCTGAATAATACAGGGCTTGGGTTAGAAAAATAACTAGATTCAAGATTTCTAGATTGAGGATGAAGACGAAGATTTGATTTTTTAGAAAATGGAAATGTGAATTATGATTGATCTTAAAGAATTTCCTTATTATGAAGAATTCGCTGAAGAATGTTTTCAACTTGGGCGAGTAATAGCTGCCGATAGAATTGTTTTCCAACAACTGAAAAAAAAAATTCGGCGAACCGGACGAACAAACAAAATCTCGATTACAGCAATTATCGCTTGAGCAAACCGAAGATTTGGCACTTTCCATCTTCGATTTTAACAGTCTTGATGATGTCCGGTTTTGGCTGAGTGACAAAGGGCTTGGGCTGAAAAAATAACAAATTCAAGATTTTCTGTTTGAAGATGAGGACAAAGATTTGATTTTTTGATTTTATGAGTGATTTCAAAATCATCATTGAAAAACACGAAGACGGATTTGTTGCATATCCGCTTGGCTTAAAAGGCGTAATTGTCGGCGAAGGCGACAGCTATGAAAAAGCGTTGGCGGATGTAAAATCGGCAATTCGTTTTCATATCGAAACTTTTGGCGAAGAAGTCTGCGAAGCGGACAAATTTAATAAAGAGGTTAGACAATGAAGTTACTTTCAATAATTTTTATTTTGGTTTTTAGTTTCTCGGTTTTCGGGCAGAAAGATTTAACAGCCGCCTCACAATCTGTAAATGAATACTTAAATGCTATTAAGTTGATAGATTTACCGGAAAGTAAAACCACTATTACTTCTTTAGAATTTAGTCCTGCAAAATCCTATCCGGTTTTTACAGAATCCACTATCCTAGCCGAGCGTCTTTATCCTACAGACGTTCCCGACATATTTAGTTATAGGCGGCTTTTTTCAATTAAAGGCGTGAGTAAAGCGGGAACAGAATTGATAAAGAAATATGTTTTGGTCGCATATAAAGACCATACAACACAGAGATGGAAAGTCCTTGGTTTTTCAGAAGGAACTGATGTGGAAAGTGAAGCCGCATCTGCTGGCAACGACCTAGATGACACGAAGTATATAGCTGCTAAATATAATTATAGGCGTTACGGTTTTTGGCTTTTAATGGCTGGCAAAATCAATCAAGCTAAGGAGGTTTTTGAGAAATCATTAAAGCTAAATCAAGAAAATTCAACAACTGAAACAGAGCAAAAGGTTAATGCTTTTAATGCTTCTATCACAGAAAATTTAGTAATTATTAATAAAATTACTGTGAAAGATAGCTCATTGCCTAAAACCACAAATAATAAAAAAACTTCAAATCCTAGACTTAAGCATTAAACAATGACTGAAAACAATTTTTTAAGTCTAATAATTTTCGCTCCGCTTTTCGGCGCGGTTATTAATTGGCTGTTCGGCAAAAAAGCGAACAGCGAATTTTTTAGCGGCACGGTGGCGTGTTCGTCGGTCGGCGTTTCGTGCGTTGTCGCGTTTATGATTGCGTTCGGCATCGGAACACCGCACGAAGGCGCACTTTTTACAACCGCTAATAAACCGATTCTTGACCAGCTTTGGACGTGGGTGCAGGT
>JBPCPU010000048.1:0-22684 GCA_050998795.1 Pyrinomonadaceae bacterium | reverse complement strand
GGTTTGAGTTTGAACTTTGGACTCGAAAGTTTGAAGTTTTTTGCGTTTCTTGGGAGAATTTTGCGCTTTTGGGGGAAACTTTTTTTTCTCCCGCAAGGCCGCAAAGCACGCCAAGTAAGATTATTTTTCTTTAAAAGGATTCACCAAACCGAGCCAAACGGGAAGCGGAAGCCACGTCCAGGCATTACCGTAAGTTTTTTTATTTAAGCGTTCAATACGGTTTTCGGTGTCTTCTTGAAATTTTTCGGGCGGCAAATCTTCGTTGTTTTCATAACAAGCGTGAGAAATACACGGCGCGGGCTTTCCTTCCGAATGAACAAGACAACCGATGCCTTTTTCAAAAAACGGACACGCGAAAGTTTTTAGAAAACTATCACCCGAAGTTTTTAAGTCGTATGTTTCGACGGTTTCTTCGGCGCATTTGTAAATTTCGCTTTGCTTTTCTTCGCTCAATTTTCCCAAAGTTTCACGAATTGCAATCGCTTCAAGGCGCGTAATGTGAACATTGACGAAATGCGCGTCAAGACAGCACGCGCCTTGCGTTTCGCACGTCAAACAACTTTTGGCGTTGTGTTCGTAATTGGTTTTTATAAACTCACGATACGCCGTTTTGAGTTTTCTTAACTCCGTCAGGGCTTTTGTTTCGGGCAGTATTTTCATCTTTTTTTGTCCGCCGTGTTACAATTTTATCGAAATTATATTTTACACATTTGGAGAAAATTATGCTTAAAGAAAGCGATACTGCACCTGATTTTACCGTCAAAGACCAAAACGGCGAAGAGGTGAAACTGTCAGATTTTCGCGGCAAAAAAGTAGTTTTGTATTTTTATCCGAAAGACGACACGCCCGGCTGCACGAAAGAAGCGTGCAGCTTGCGCGACGGTTTTTCGACTTTTGAAGAAAAGGGAATAAAAATTCTCGGCGTGTCAATGGACAATGAAAAATCGCACCAAAAGTTTATCTCGAAATATGAATTGCCTTTTACACTTTTAGCTGACACCGACCACGCGATTGCCGACGCTTACGGAAGTTACGGCGACAAGCAATTTATGGGAAAAACTTACACCGGCATTTTGCGAAAGACTTTTCTGATTGACGAAGAAGGCAAAGTCGTGAAAATTTTCGACAAAGTTAAAGTTGACGAACACGCCGACGAAGTTTTAGAAGCCTTTGACGAATAGAAACAGTTCATAAATACTAATTTAACGTTAGTTCGGGATAAGAAAATCATTTTTAAGTCGGTGAAACCGACGCGCATATTTGTAGCCCATAGCGCAAGCTATGGGAAAAGTTGAGTAGATTTACGCGAAACCGTTGAAAACGGTGGCATAAATTTATGTCGCTACCTTCGATAGCTTACTTTGACGGCGTAATTGATTCCCACATCTACAAATATGTTGCCGTCTTCGACGGCTTATCCCGAACTGACGCTAAATTAAGTTGAAATCCCCTTCTTTGCGGACTTTGCGCCTTTGCGTGAGAAAAATTTGTTTCACGCAAAGGTGCAAAGCACGCTAAGATATTTATCAAATCAAGTTTAGAAGTATTATAAAAATGCCGAAAGACAGAATGCGTTGGGCTGAATTGCTCGATGTTTTGACCGATTCAGACCGTAACCGCGAAGTCGTATTGGAGCGAGCCACCGAAACCGAAAGGATGGCTCTTTTCCTGCTGCGGCGTGAAGGTTGGTCGGCGCAGGTTGCGTCCAACGCGCACAAAAACTTCGACCTCGAACTCTTCAAACCGGGTGAAAAAGTAGTCGTCAAAGTTCGTAATCAACGCGCCAAAGTTCATCTCGGACAAATCGAAAAATTTCTCGATTTTCTCGCTCAGCCAAATACTAAAAATTTCACCGAAGGCATTTTTATCTCGACCGGCGGTTTTACGCCTTCGGTTTATACATATTTACGCGAAGAAAAAATTCAAAATCTGCGTCCGGTTATTTTGCGCGACAGTCAATTATTTTGGGACGCGGAACAAATTGACGGACAGGAAGAAAAACATAAAACAACCTATATCGGTGTTTTTACCTGCAAAGGCGGCGTGGGAAAAACGACTATCAGCGCACATTTAGCGGGCGCATTTGCGCTCAACGGTTATGATGTGGCATTGATTGATTTGGACAGGCAGCAAAATTTGCGGAAACTGCTCGGCGAAGGCGTTTATCTACCGGCGACAAAAGGAAATCTCGGCTCGGTTATTTCAGTTTTGAGTTATGAAGATTGGGACGAAGCCGATTATAAAGATACGAAAATCGTTGTTTGCGACTGCAATCCCGAATTTGACGCAAATCCGGTCGAGTTTATCCGAAAGTTTGATTATTGCTTGATTCCGACGACCTTAAATCCGCTCGGCGTGAACAAAAACGGCGACGTTATCAAGCGAACTTTCAACGCGATTCGCCGCGAAAATTCACGAGCGCATCTTTTTGTTTTGATAAACAGCTTGCAAACCGACGAAGAAAACCGCAACACGCTTCTCAATCAAGTTCTCAAATCGCAATTCAAACAATTCACGGAACGCGACAAAAGATGCCATTATATTGACCCGAAAGATGTGGCGATTCGTTTCAGCAAACAACTTCTCTATTGGGGTTTCCACATTTTTGAAAACACAAAACCGCAACTCGCGTTTCGCACCGTCGGGCGGTATTCGTATCCGCGAATGGATTTTTTGAAATTGGTGGATTATCTTGAATTTCAAACGGAAATTCAGAAAGCGAAAGCCTTTACCGCAACTTTTTAGCCCGGGTTCAAGATAAAAAGAATTACCGCAAAAAGGCGCAGAAAACACAAAAATATAAAGAGAAAATTAAATTGTTTTTGTGTTTTTTGTGCCTTTTTGCGGCAAAAATAATCTGAAAAGTTTTATATCGAACCGGGTTTTTTAAGTTTCTGAAAAAACTGTGCTAGTCTGTGATTTCTTCTTTTCGATATGAAATTACGTTGGCAATTCGGCATCATCGCCGGAATATTTTTAGCGGTTTTCGCGCTTTACCCGCAATTTAAAATGTCTTACTTGCGCGGGAACGATTGGCAGGGCAATTACGCTTATAACGATATTGACGAAGTGGCTTACGCTTCATATCTCCGCGCTTTGATTGACGGCAGACCGCGCAAAAACGATCCGTATACCGGACGCGACGACACATCTGAAAGTCCGCAACCCGAATCTCTTTTCTCAATTCAATTTGCCGCGCCTTACGCCGTTGCCATTCCGTCGCGCATTTTGGGAATTTCCGCGCCGACAGCGATGACTATTGCCGGTGCATTCGCCGGATTTTTTGCGGCTCTGGCGGCGTTTTGGTTGATTGGAAAAATTACCGGCGATTCGGTTTTTGCAATGACGGGAAGCCTCGTCGTGCTGTGCGGCGGCGCACTCGCGGCAGGCGAAGGCGCAATCGGCGAAGTTTTGGGAACGGGCTTTTCTTATCCGTATTTTCCCTTTTTGCGAAGATATATTCCCGCTGTTCCGTTTCCCGTCTTTTTTGCGATGTGCGCTCTTGTTTGGCTGCTCGTAACAACAAAAAAGCTGAAAAAACGCATCATTTATGTTGTTTTAGCTTCCGTCTGTTTTGCCTTTCTCAACTTTTCTTATTTCTACATCTGGACGACTGCCGCCGCGTGGTTGGTTTGCGTCGTATTTTTATGGCTCATTGCACGTCCCGAAGGTTGGTTTGATGATTTCAAAGCCTTTATCGCGCTCGGTTTGGCTTGTTTGTTATCGCTTATTCCATATGCGATTTTGCTTTCAAATCGTTCGCAGTCAATGGATAATGTGCAGTTGCTCGTTTTCACTCACGCAACCGACCTTTTTCGTGTTCCGTCATTGATTAGTTTCGCAGTTCTGGCAATGCTGATTTTGGGCGTTGTTTTCAAACTGATAAAATTTAAAGACCGTCCGACGCTTTTTGCCGCGTCCTTTGCGCTGGCGGTAATTGTCGTTTTTAATCAGCAAATAATTACAGGACATTCTTTGCAGCCGATTCATTATCAAGTTTTTATCGGCAATTATGTCGCGGCTTTGTCGCTGGTGCTGACAATCGGGATTTTATTGACTAATTTTCGACGAAATAAACCGCAAATTTCAAGCATTGCGTTTTCCGTCGTTGCGCTTATCGCGGTAATTTGGGGATTTGTCGAATGTCATTACACGGTGCGCGTTTTGGACGAGGCAAACGTCATTCGTGATGAAGGAATGCCGTTGGCAAATCGTTTGGAACAACTGGCAAAAGACGAGAAAAATCCGCATCAGGCAGTAATCTTTTCTTACAGTTCGATTCAAGCCGACGATTCGCCGACGGTTGCGCCGCAAGCGGTTCTCTGGTCGCGGCATCAGCACGTTTTTGCCGGTCTTTCATGGCAGGAAAGCAAAGAGCGTTATTATCAATTTCTGTATTACAATAATCTCGATGAAGATTGGCTCGAAAACGACCTGAGAACTGATTTTGTTTCAATGATTGCGCTTTTCGGCTGGGGCAGACATACAAACCGTCTGAGCAGCGAAGCAACGCCTTTGACCGACGGCGAAATTGCCGAAGAAGTCCGCAAATACGGCGAATATCGAAAAAATTTTAGCTTGAAAGAAGCGACCAATCCGACGCTTTTGTATGTCGTTGTTCCGCAGGATTGGAATGTTGATTTTACAAATTTGGACATTTGGTATGAGCGCGGCGAGGGCGAAGATTTAGGTGCTTACACGCTTTATAAAGTAAAAATAAAACACCGAATCAATAAATGAAATCCAAAATCCAAAATCCAAAATCCAAAATCACAATTGTCGGCGCAGGACCGGCGGGCGCGAGTTTGGCGATTCGGTTGGCAGAAGAAGGGTTTGATGTTTGTTTGATTGAACGTGAAAAATTTCCGCGTCATAAGCTCTGCGGTGAATTTATCTCGCCCGAATGTTTAGCGCATTTTAAGGAATTAGATGTTTTGAATGAGATATTAGAAAGCGGCGGCGAAAGGATTACGGAAACCGTTTTTTACGCGCCAAGCGGAAAATCGGTCAATGTTCCGAGCAAGTGGTTTAATTATCAGGAAATCGGAGCGTTGAGCCTCAGCCGTGCCGAGATGGATTTTCGTCTTTTGGAAAAAGCGAAGCAACTTGGCGTTAATGTTTTGGAGGAAACTTCCGTTATCGGTGTTTTATTTGAAAACAATGAAGTTTGCGGCGTAAAAATCAAAACAAAAGACGGAAACACTCAAGAAATTTCGTCTGATTTGACCATTGACGGCACAGGTCGGGCGAATGTTTTGATAAAATTAGCTGAAAAAGAAATTTCCCGCAAAGACGCAAAGACCCAAAGACCAAAATCCAAAGACCAAAATCCAAAATCCAAAATCCAAAATCGTCTGGTTGGTTTTAAGACGCATTTAGAAAATGTCGCGCTTAAAAAAGGCGTTTGCGAGATTTACTTTTTTCGCGGCGGTTATGGTGGTTTGAGTTTTGTCGAGAATAATCTGGCAAATCATTGTTTTTTGATAAAGGCTGAAATAGTTAAAGAGTTTGTCGGTAATGCGAACAAAATAGTTGAAGAAGTAATTTTTCAAAACAAACGCGCCCGGGAAACGATGCAAAATGCCGAGCCGGTTTTTGATTGGCTGGCGGTTTCGGTTGACGGTTTCGGCAGAAAAAATCTGAATCCGGCGAGAAACCTTTTCGCAATCGGCGATGCGGCGGCGTTTATTGACCCGTTCACGGGAAGCGGAATGTTAATGGCACTCGAAAGCGCGGAAATTCTTGCGGAAAGCATTTCTGCAAATGTGTTTTCACCACAGAAAATCGCCGGGCATTATAAAATTGTGCATAAAGAAAGGTTTCAAAAAAGACTGCGCGTTTGTTCGCTCATCAGGCGGGCGGCGTTTGTTCCGAACTTGGCAAAACTGGCAATTTCCGCCTTGAGTTTGAGCAAAACGGCGCGGGAAGTTTTAGCGCATTCTACCCGTCAAAGGCTTTCGGCGAATAAAAATAAGTAATAAAATTAACAAAAAATTAACTTTTTGCTTGCCTGAAAACTGTTTTTGCGCTAATAATTTACTACGCTAATTTTACGCTTAAAGTAAAAATACGTTTGAAATAAGCAAAAATAATTACAAAATAACCGATAGATTGTGCTTGAGCAGCAAATTGATTTTTAATCATTTTGTGGAATTTTATTTTACCTGCGTAACATATTGTAATTACATTACCTGCGATTCGGTTCGATTTCAGTTAAATTTTCAAGGTTTTAATTTGTCAAAGGAGTATCTAATATGAAAGTATCTTTTCAGCGAATTCGCGCCGGGTTAGGCAATTCAACGGACGTAGAACAATTTGCCAATTATCTGTTCTGTTTGAGCGGATTACTGGTATGTCTGCTTGTTTTCGGAACTATGTCGGCACAAGCACAGGCATCGAGTTCGACCGCCGAACTGAGCGGTCAGGTAACGGACGCAAACGGCGCGGCAATTCCGGGCGCAACCGTTACCTTGACGGACACGACGCGCGGCACGACGCGCACGGCGACGGCTGGCGATGACGGGGAATATATTTTTCTCGTCGTTCCGCCGAGCGAGTATGATTTAAAAGTTGAAGCGGCGAGCGGAAATTTCACCGCTAACACCCAACGCATCAGGTTGACCGTCGGTCAACAGGCAAACATTCCGGTTCAACTGACGGCAGGCGGCGTTGCGGTCAATGTTGATGTAACGGTTGACACGGAAGTTGTCGAAACTGAGCGCACCCAGCAATCTACGGTCATCGGCGAACGGGAGATTTTGGAACTTCCCCTCAGCCGCCGCAATTTTCTCGACCTCGCGCTGCTCACGCCGGGCGTGAACGACAGCGACAACATCTCTGACCTTTCGGATTTTCGCGTCGCGCAGGGAAAATCTTCCGGCTTATCGTTCGGCGGCAACAACGGGCGCGGAAATCTTGTAACGGTTGACGGCGGACCGGTCATTACGACGACCGGCGGCGTGTTCGACACCATTTCGCAGGAAGCCGTGCAGGAATTTCAAGTTCTCAGAAACAGCTACAATGCCGAATTCGGTTTGTCGTCGGGCGGCATCGTCAACACGGTGACGAAATCCGGCTCGAATAACATTTCGGGAAGCATTTTCGGACTGTTCCGCGACGATAAATTCGATGCCCGCAATGCTTTCGATTTTAACCCGAACGGGCAATCCGAATTTAATCGCCAACAATACGGCGGTTCGCTCGGTTTGCCGATTCAGCAGGACAAAACATTTTTCTTTACGGCGATTGAGCGTTTCAATCAAAAACAAAATACGTTTGTCAATCTGAACAATCCGGCAAACTACAATGTCAGCGCGTCGCAAAATTCGCTGTTCAGCTTTTTAGAAGGACGACCCGCCGCCGATTTGATACCGGGAACGACCATTACGGCAAACCAACTCGGCGCGACGTTGCGAAACGCTTTTACGACGACGGCGGCGAGATTTCCGCGCACCATCGATTTATTTACAACGGCAAGCGGTCAATTTCCGTTTGACGCGAATCAAACCTTCTTTTCGGCGCGGGTTGACCACAATTTCAGCGACCGTTCGAGCGGTTACGTGCGTATCCACGCCAATGACCTGTTGGAAGAAAATCAGGGCGCGGGCGCATTGACCGCCGTTTCCCGCGGGCGCACACTCAATCAATTCAACACCGGCATTTTGTTTTCGCAAACCCAGCAATTCAGCGCGAATATCGTCAACGAATTCAAAGCCGATTTTATTTATTACAAAGCTCGTCTGACGACGAATGACCCGCTCGGACCGGAAATCAACATTGACGGCTTCGGCAACTTCGGGCGCGACATCTTTTTGCCTTCGACGACGATTGACCGCCACTATGATTTTCTGGATAACGTCTCGCTGGTTGCCGGAAACCATACGATTAAATTCGGCGGAAACTTTAACTACATTAGATTTACCGGCACGAACGAAACATTTTTCGGCGGACGTTTCAATTTCGGTTCGGGCGTGCTTCCGCTGACCAGCGCGATTGTCGCGGGCGGAGTAGCAGCGCCGGCAACCGTCGGCGGTTTGCAAGCCTTTTTGACGGCGAACAATCCGGCACTGCTGCCGACTCTCGGCGCGACGGTCAACGCTCTGCAAACGTATAATCTAAATTTGCCGTTTGTTTATCAACAAGGTTTCGGCACGACGACGACGCACGATGCGGTCAAAAGAGTGGGCTTTTACGGACAGGACACCTGGAAAATTCGTCGAAATTTGACGTTCAACTACGGTTTGCGCTATTCGGTCAGCAAAGAACCGTTTGATTTGCGGGTTGACAAAAACGATTTCCAACCGCGAGCCGGTTTCGCTTACGACATTACGGGCGACGGCAAAACCGTCATTCGCGGCGGCGCGGGAATTTTCGCGGCATATGTCAACACGCTCGTTTCCGGCGTTATCCGAACGCTCGGCAATCCGGCGTTTCCCGACGACAACATCAACATCGTTATAGCGACGGCGAGTTCCGGCGGTTTGCCGCTCGACCCGGCGAACCCGACCGGACCGCGCGCGCCGACGTCGTTCGCCGTTTATCAACGCTTTCTCGCTGTAACAAATAATTTTTCGCGCACGGCAACCGCCGCCGACCTTGCCTTTTTCGGCATTGTCCCGCGTGAAAACGGAACGCTCGAAGTGCGTTTTCTCGGCGACCCGAATTATAAAACGCCGGAAAGTTATCAAGTGAGTGCGGCGATTGAACGCGATTTAGGCTCCGGCTTTTCGTTTGAAGCCAGTTATCTCTATAATCGCGGCATCTATCTGACGCGCAACCGCGATGTCAATCAATTCAAACGCACCGGACCGGTTAATCCGAATAATCCGGGCGGCGGCGCGACCTTTATTCGCTTTCCGACCGCCGCGCAGACGGCTGCCGGGCTGACCAGCGATTTTCGTAATCCGTTTCGTTTTCAGGACAATATTTACGAATCGAGCGCGAATTCGTTTTACAACGCCGGAACATTCGCCGTGCGCCGCCGTTTTACCCAAAACTTCAGCGTCAACGCGCATTACACTATTTCAAAAACGATTGACGAAGTAACGGATTTTAACTCGGACTTTTCGGCGCAGAATCCGCTCGATTTGCGAGCCGACCGCGCTCTTTCGTCGTTTGACCAACGCCACCGCGTCGTTCTGAGCGGCGTTTTCCAAATGCCGAAATACGGCGATTCGCTCTCGTCGAAAATTTTCAGCAATTTCATTTTCGCTCCGATTTTCAATTACGGTTCGGGCAGACCGTTCAACCTGCAGCTCGGCGGCGCGGTTGATGCCAACGGCGACGGACGTTCGCAAACCGACCGTCCCGGTGCGCTCGGACGAAATACCGGAATCGGTGAAAGCATCTACACTTTCGATGCGCGGCTGAGCCGACGATTTCAATTTGGCGAACGGCGGTCTTTGGAATTGATTGCCGAAGGTTTTAATCTTTTCAACCGGACGAATTTTCAAGGCATCAACAATTCCGTCGGCACTTTGACGCTGGCGCAGCGCGACGAACTCGCCACCCGCCGGGTGCGCGGCATCGAAGGCACTGCGCCGACTTCGCCGCTCGGCTTTACGTCGTCGTCTCCGGCGCGGCAATTCCAATTCGGAGCGCGGCTCAACTTCTAAAAGGATGAAGGATGAGGGATGAAGGATGAGGGATGAGTAAAACACCAGACAACCCTTATCTTAGTTTATTCCTCATCCCTCATCCTTCATCCCTTATCCCTTCTTCTCGCCTTGCCTAAAGTCCGGTTTTGCGATTAAAATTCCAAAGCTAACAAATCTATAAAATAATCCGTCCGGCAAGATTTATTCGAAACAAAATGTTTCGGAAATTCTGGTAAAAGCATTGCAAACTTCCAATCAAAAAATGTTTTAGCAATTTGCCGACGAAATCTTAAAAAGTTTCTGTAATTTAAGGAGAAAAAACTAATGAAAGCGTTTCCATTGCGTATTTCTATTATTGTCCAGAAAATTTTGCTGTCGGCAATAGTTGTTCTATTGAGCGTTAGTGCGGTTTTTGCACAGGCGCAAGCCAGCACCGCCGATTTGCGCGGTTTGGTGGTTGACCCGAATGACGCGATTGTGCCGGGCGCGACCGTGACGGTGAAAGATTCCGCAACCGGAATCACCCGCACCGTGACGGCAAATGATGAAGGCACATATCAGATTTTTGCTTTGCCGCCGGGAGAATATGAAGTTTCGGCGGTTGCTCCGACTTTCAAAAAAACCGTTATTTCGCCGGTCAGGTTAACCGTCGGGCAAAGTGCCGAACTCAAAATTCAACTCGAAGTCGGAACGCAAGACGTAATTGTCAATGTTTCGGGCGACGACGTGCAGCTTGTCGAAACCACGCGAACCTCGATTTCAAACACGATTGACCAGCAAAGAATCGAAAATCTGCCGATTAACGAACGAAGCGCGACGGGTTTCGCGCTGACTATTTCCACCGTCGGACGCGACAATGGTCGCCCGATTGGACCTGCGCCGACATCCGGTTTGAATATCGGCGGTCAGCGCGGACGCTCGACACTCGTGCAGGTTGACGGTTCGGACTTTACCGATAATTCAATCAATGCCTCCCGCACAACCGTTTCGCAGGAAGCCGTGCAGGAATATCAAGTGGCGACAAATTCTTACGCGCCGGAATTCGGACGCGCCACGGGCGGTATTATCAATGTCGTTACCAAGCGCGGCACAAATGATTTCAGCGGAAATATTTTCGGTTTTATCCGCGATAAAAGTGTGCAGGCGCGGAATCCGTTCGCGCCGTCCAAATCGGCTTTTACGCGCACCCAATTTGGCGGAACTATCGGCGGTCCAATCATCAAAGACAAAACATTTTTCTTTGCTTCGTATGAACGCCGCCAGCGTAATGAAACAGGATTTTTCACCAGCGATGTGGCACGCGGCTTAACGGCTTCCGCGACGATTGGAGTAATTCCGGGCTTAAATCCGGTTGCGCGGACTTTTAATAATTTAACGCCTGACCAGGCGGCGTTTATTAACACGCTCATAGGCAGCGGAGTTGCGGCAAACATTTGTGCGGCTCGCGCCTACGCTTTTTTTGCATCGAGCGGCGGCAGTACGGCTTTGACCGGCTCAAATCCCTTGACCAGTCCCAACGACGGCAGTATGTGTCCGGCGATTTCGCCGATTCTGCCGAGCGCAAATCCGGTCGGTTCACGCTTTTTACTGAGCGGCGCACCTATTCCTATCGGCACAACCAATGAACAAGGACAGTTTATCGCCTTCCGTCCGCTCAACAGTTTGCAGAGAGTTTTTCCCGTTACCGACAGGTCAAACTTCTTTTCGATTCGCGGCGACCATAATATTAACAACAATAATCAACTATCGTTGCGTTTCGGCTACAATCCGGGAATGCTGACGGGTATTCAGGTCGAATCGCAAAACCAATCTCTAGGGCAGAACGATTTTTCGCGCACGGGCATTACGGAACTTCAGGATTATTCATTTACGGCGGGACTTAACACAACTATCGGCGGAAGCGCGGCGAATGAATTTCGCTTCAGCTACGGCAGACGCGATACCATTTTTCGTTCGCAAAACGGCGACGCGGTTTCTTTTAACATTACGGGCGCGGCGTTCATCGGGCGCGAACTTTTCTCGCCGGTTGACCGCACCGAAACCCGTTATCAATTTGCCGACAACTTTAATTATATTTTAGGAAAGCACAGCTTGAAATTCGGCGGAGACATTAATTTTGTCAGAATTCCCAGTGCCGCATTTGAGTTAAATTTTGCCGGGCTTTTCAATTTCGGTGATTTCGCCGCTTCCGACTTAGGTTTTCCGGCAAGCGCACCGGCTTTTACGCCCGTCCAATCCTACGGACTCGGTTTGCCCGGAACTTATGTTCAAGGTTTTGGCAATCCGGTCAGCCAGATTAAAAATAAACCGATTGCTTTCTTTGCCCAGGACAGTTGGAAGGCGACACGCCGTTTAACGCTCAATTACGGTGTTCGTTACGACGTCGAATTCACGGAAACAATTGCGCCGGTCGGCATCAGAGACCCGCTTTCCGGTATCACTCTTTCGGATGTTGACATATTAGCAGCGCAGGATGCCGTCGGTGTCCAACAGGGAATTCCGCGCGATAATAATAATTTCGCGCCGCGTTTCGGTTTTGCCTACGATATTTTCGGCGACGGCAAAACGGTTGTGCGCGGTGCGCTCGGACTTTTCTACGACCATCCGCTTTTAGCCGTTGCCTTTAACTCCGATATTGCCGATGCTTCACAGCAGCAACAGGCTGTTTTGACCAGAGGAAGCCCGGTACCAACCAATCTTTTGAATGCCGCACAGGTTTTTCAAGGAACGGTTTGCGTTCCGGGTTCGACCTCGAATCCGCTTTGTGCGCCGGGAGTCGTTACGCCCGGAGTTGCGCGGACGGCACAGTATCAATTTGGCAGACAGCGTTTTAACGACCAGACATTTTCGGGCTTCGGCGCGGTTCTGCCGTTCACTTTGCCAATCTCGAAAGATTTTCAATATGCTTCGGCGACGCAGGCGAATTTGACGATTGAGCGGCAGCTTACTAAAAATATGGCGGTGTCGGCTTCGTATATTTTTGTCGGCGCACATCATTTGCCGCATCCGACGGATTTAAACGCGCCGGATACGGCATTGCAAATTCAAAACTTCCGCCGCTTTGCCGGAGCTAATTTTCCTTTGAGTTCGGTGAACACGACTTTAGTTGCGGGCGGCATTTCAATTCCGGCAGCCGCACCGGGAAGCGCGTTCACAAATGTTTTCGGCGTATCCTGCAACGTGGTAATTCCGGGCATTATTGCCCAGTGTCCGACAGGTCGGGTTATTGTTCCGGCAGTTGCCAACTTCTTCCGCCCGAATGCGCCGAATTATTTTCTGGCTCAATCCTTGACCGGAGGAGCAATTACTCCGGCGGTTCTTAACTCGCAGCTTGCGGGAACTTTAAGAACGCCCGGCGTTATTTCGCCGTTCGGTTCGGTCAACGCGCAGGTTTCCGACGGTAATTCAAATTATAATGCGCTGAATCTTGAGTTAAAACGACGGTTTGCCGACAATTTTACCTTTTTGGCTTCTTACACCTTGTCGCATTCGATTGATGATTCGAGCGATTTGCAGACTTTGCTGATTCCGCAAGATACGCGTAATTTTCGCGCTGAAAGAGCCGATTCGTTATTCGACCAACGGCATCGTTTCGTCTTTAGCGGAGTTTTAGGTTCTCCGGCGGGTTGGCGCAGCGGTGACAGCCTTTACAAGAAAATTTTGGCGGACTTTTCGCTTGCGCCGATTATCGAAATCTCGTCCGGTCGTCCGTTCAATATCATCACCAATGTAGACGCCAACAACGACCAGGCATCGCAAACCGACCGCCCGAATGTTTTGGGTGACGGAACTCTCTGTATTCCGGGTTCAAGACTTGCCAACGGACAGCTTTGCGGAGCGCAATTTGATACGGACGCCAATGGAAATCCGGTTTTTCCGACGGGAAATTTAGGACGCAATAACGGTCGAACGCATCCTTTTGCTTCGTTTGATTTGCGTTTAACCCGGGCGATTCGTTTCGGCGAGCGCGTCAGACTTGATTTGATTGCCGAAGGTTTCAACCTTTTCAATCGCTTTAATGAGGCATCGGCAACGCCGTTTTATACTGATGTCAACGCTTTCGGTCAACGCGACAAAAGCGGACGTTTTTTCAGCCGCCCGACGGCTTCGTTCGACCCGCGCCAATTCCAATTCGGAGCTAAGTTGTATTTTTAAATCTCAGAGTTTGGAAATGTGATAATCGGCTGATTGGCTTCGCGCCGGTCAGCCTTTTTTCGTAATTGAAATTAAGAAAATCTCAATTTAAGAATCATTGTGTATGCGAGGCAGAAACCCGCGCGTGAGCAAAGGCGCAGATTTAGCGTATTTTGCACCCTTGCTCACGCGCGGGTTTCCGCCTTTTTCGTTTTTATAACAAAAACTATTCTTGCGGATATTCAAACGGATATTTCGCTAAAACCACGCGCATATTTATTTGCCCGAAAAGCGTGTCGAGATACGCGCCGAAACGATGCAGAATCGGCACTAAGTCCTTTTTGTCGGTCGTAATCAAAACTTCTTCGATAAACCGTTCGACCGTTTCCATATCTTTATAAAACAAAAAATGGAGTGTCGTATTGAGAAAATCGTTCAATTGCTTGTGCAGAGAATTCATCGGATAGCTTTCAGGATTTTGCTCGGCTTTTTTCACGGATTGCAGCATTTCCCATAAATTTTGGCGCAGAATCAAAGATTGTTTAAGTTTGGATTGAAAATTAGGGAAAAGTTTTGTCGGTTCGATATTCGGTTCAATCAGTTGGGCGAAATTAACCAGAGTTTGCTGAAAACTGTCGTTCAAAAGCGAAAACGCGGTTTCCATTTTGGCATAAACCGAAGGCATCGGGCGAATTTCCGCGAGTCCCGCAAGTTCGTAATTATAGACTTTGCGAAGTTCTATCGAAGCCGTATACGCCGCGCCGTCGAGCGAACCGAAAAGCTCGTCTTCTTCATTCGGAAAGCGCAGCAGACGATTGTTGATATACGTCATCATTTCCTGAATCTGCTCGTAGATGCGTGAAAAAATCAGAAGCGATGTCTTTAAAGGCTCGTCGTTTTTGAGCATTCGCTCAATCACGCTCAACCATTTCAAAATTTTTGCAAAACGCGGCAGGGCAAGACGCAAATCGGCTTCCATCGCAAAGGAAATCGGGTGGCTTTCGAGCAGTTGACGGAAAACGTCCGGCAAAAATTCTTCGCCTGTTTTTTCAGCGGTTTTGATGAGTTTGTCAACCGCTTCGACGGCGTTAAATTTGTCGGAAAGAAAATTGCACCAGGCTGTCCACTCGCCGAATTTAAGCGGCGCGGCACGAAGCAAACCTTCATTGAGCAAAACCGAATCCTTCAGGGCTTGCGAAAGTTTGTAAATTTCATCCGTGCTGATTGAACATTCATCGGCAGCGGAATCTAAATCGTTTATCAAGTTAATTTCATCATTTTCCGCCAGTGAAAAACTACGGTCTTTAATGACTTTTTCGAGTTGGAACGCCAATTTTGAACACAGCAGAAGAGTCGAATGCGTCAGCCGAAATTCTATTGTCCAATCGCGCGAAGCAGTTTTCGTGCGGCTTTCTTCGGCAAATGAATGATTGCGGATATTCAAAAAACTTTCCAAACCCGACAGCCACACACCGAGTTCAAACATCAAATCAATCACATCGAGCGCGGGTAATACCGGCACATTTTCGTTCTGAACGGCGAAATTGTTTGTATTAAAAGTTGTGGTTGTAGCTGTGGCAACGTCCAAGGTAAGATTTCCTCTCAAAAACTTTTGTCGGCTGGTAAGGCGTGAACGGAAAAACCCGTTACTTAATTTATACCTTGAATCCGTTTGTTTTAGCAACAAAAATTTATTCTTTGTTCATTGTCCTTTGATTTTTTGGTTGTTATTTGATAATCGGTTATTGTTAGAGATTGAAGTTTAATTAAATTTTCAAAGAATTAAGGACAAATGATAAAGATAAAATGCAGCTTCTCGTCGCAACTAATAATATCGGAAAGGTAAAAGAATTGAAAAAGTTTTTGTTAGATTTATCTTTGCAGTTGCGAAGTATAAACGAATTTCCGGGCATAATTGAAGTAGAAGAAACAGGTAAAACTTTCACTGAAAATGCTGTTTTGAAAGCAAAATCTTACGCTTTGCAAACGAAAATCTGGGCTTTGGCAGACGATTCGGGTTTGGAAGTCGAAGTTTTGGACGGTGCGCCAGGCGTTTTTTCCGCTCGCTATGCGGGCGAAAATGCTACCGATGAAGAAAAAATCGTCAAACTTTTAAAAGAATTAAATGAAACGCCGGACGAACAACGCCGCGCCAGATTCGTCTGCGCGATGGCAATATCGGATGAAAATGGCGAAATTAAATTTCTTGCAAACGGCGTTTGCAGTGGCAGAATTGCCTTAACTCCAAGCGGAACAAACGGTTTCGGCTACGACCCGATTTTTATTCCTGACGGGTTTGAACAAACATTCGGCGAACTTTCCGGCGAAATAAAACAGAAAATAAGTCATCGGGCGCAGGCAATAATAAAAATTATTCGATTTTTACGCGATTTTACTGCCCGACAACTTGACCAAAGCACTTTTCGCCTGTAAAATTCGGCACTTGATAGTGTTTCTTATATGAAACGCAGAAATCGCGGGGCGTAGCACAGCCTGGTAGTGCGCTCGGTTTGGGACCGAGAGGTCGGATGTTCGAATCATCTCGCCCCGACCAATCTTTTTTTTTCGATTGGTCAGATTTTATCTCTTTGATGTTTGCATTTATGCAGACAATTATGTTCAATTAAGTAGTAATTTACAGTCACAAAAAACTTTTGGAGGAAATTTATATTATGGCAGCAGCAACAGCAGCAAAACGTATGACACAAACGGAAATTATCAACCAATTGGCGGATAAAACCGGAATTAAAAAAACGGATGCGAAGGAATTTTTCAATGCTTTATCGAGTCTTGCGGCAAGCGAAGTGAAAAAGAACGGAGAATTTACGCTTCCGGGTTTCGGAAAATTGGTTAAGGCAAAACGCAAAGCGCGTGAAGGTCGTAATCCGGCAACCGGACAACCGATTAAAATTCCGGCTAAAACAACCGTTAAATTCCGTCTTGGAAAAGCTATGAAAGATGCCGTCGGCGGATAATAACGCGACTAACTCTTATTTAATATGACCGGGAAACTTTAAAGTTTGTCGGTCTTTTTCTTTGTTCACGGATTGTTTGAGAAAAAAATCACAAAATTAAAAAAAAATGATGACAAAAGGAAAACTTTTTGTTAAACTTCTGTTACATTGGGTTGAAAAGTTACCGACGAACTAATCATATTAGCAACTTTCGGGTTGTTAATTTCAACTAAAATATATTGAAAAGCCTGAGTTTTAGCAGGTTTTTCAGAGGTTTTGTCGCCTTTGCAGCGAGTTTTATAATAGAGCAAGGGAGCGTTATCCAAATGAAAGAAGGAGAATATAAAGTGGCAGCAACAAAACAAATAACATTGCAGGAAAGAATCCTGCAAATTGACCATATCCAGGCGCGTCGTTTTGCAAAATTGAGTAGTGCGCCGATGGAAATCGCAACGGAAGGAATTATCAGACATCTGCGGGCTTGCGCTCGAATGGACGTAAATCCCGATGCTTCCGCCGTCCGCGAAATAATTGACGATGCTTTGAATGGCAGAAGAGTTTTTGCGGAAACGTCAAATGACCTTCTCGCCGCCTAGATGTTTTTATAATTAAGTAATACCATATTTGACCGCCGAATTTCGGCGGTTTTTTTTATTTTCGTGTAATCTGTCTTTATTTATGAAAATCATACCGCTTGCAGTTCCCACGCCTTTTTACGTCGGCGATGTTAATGTTTATCTGATTAAAGAAGAACCGCTGACGCTGATTGACGTCGGACCGAAAACCAAAGAAGCTGCTGACGCTCTGCGCGAAGGTTTGCGGAAAAACGGCGTTTCGTTTTCCGATGTTGAAAGAATCGTTCTCACACACGCGCACGAAGATCATTGCGGTCTGGCAAAACAAGTGCGTGATGAAGCGAAAAACGCGGAAATTCTTGTTCACAATTGGGAAACAGGACATCTTTTCGGCAGGCTTGCCCGCGATGAACACCGCAAATTGATGACACGCGCCGGAGTTCCGATAGAAATTTTCCGCGAAATGCAGGACATTTATAAAGACGTTTCGCTTTTGACCGACGCGCTCGTCGAAGGTGAATTTTCAGAACTGCGCGATGAAATGGAACTTGAATTCACGAGCGGAACTCTGAAAGTTTTGCACACGCCCGGACATACGCCCGGTTCGTGTTCTTTTTTAAGAGAATCTAACCGCACATTGATTGCCGGAGATTGCGTTCTTAAACGCATCACGCCGAATCCGATAATCTCGCCCGACCCGATTGATTCCACTAAACGCTTTAAATCTTTAGCCGAATATCTGGTCAGTTTAGCGCGTATTCGTTCTTTTGCGCCGACGCTGGTCTACGGCGGACACGGCGAACCGATTTACGACTTTGAAGAAATCTTTCATCGCTATATTCGCTCGATTGATGAACGACAAAGAAAGGTAATTGACCTTGTTTCAAAAAACGGCATAACGGCTTGGGACGTGGCAAACAAACTTTTCCCGAAAGCTATTGACAAGGATGTGCATCGTTTTCTGGCGATTTCCGAAGCGGTCGCGCATCTCGATTACGCCGAAACGGAAGGCAAAATCGCGGTTGAATTAAAGGAAGACACGGAATTCTATCGAAAATAATAAACTTCTCTAAAAGCGATGCAATAAAAAAACCTTTTCCCGGTCATTTGTATTTGATGAGCGCGAATTAAAGCACTATATTTGCATTTTACAGATTTGTCAGTGGTATGATAATTTGTGCGGATTAAATTGTTGCAGCAACTGCGGCTAACAGTGAAAACTAACAAGGATAGTTAGTCATTCGTGAGATACAAAATAATTTTTACGTGCAGAAGCACTTGGTGTCTATCTTGCAAATTTGCAAAAAATCAAGGAGGAAATTAATTCAATATGAGTGATACGACAGTAACAAAGGTTGATTCAAGCAATTCGCCGCACGGCGAAATGGGGCAAAAATATCTGGCATCGGGAAAATCGGTGGCAATGCGGCTTTGGGAAAATCAAGAGCCGGACGAAGCGAAAGAACCGACAAGAAGAGATTATGAAACGGTCGGATATGTAATTTCGGGAAAAGCCAAACTGCATCTCGAAGGTCAAACGGTTTTGCTCGAAGCGGGCGATTCGTGGGTTGTGCCGAAAGGTTCTCTGCATGCTTATAAAATTCTCGAATCATTTACCGCAGTTGAAGCCACGCATCCGCCCGCCCACGCGCACGGACGCGATGAAGAATAAAGCTGCGATTACTTTACAAAGCCCTGCACGAGAATTTATCGGCGCAGGGCTTTTTTTTTATTCGGCTTTTTTCAAGATGTTTTCGAGTTGTTTTAAGTGGCGTGCCTTGTGTGCGCCGACAAGCGTCAGCCATTCGTTGGCATTTAGTTCGCCCATAAACGGGTGCGGAAATTTGAAGTCGGAACATTCGACCGATTCAAAAAGCGGACGTAATTCTTCAAGTTTTTTTCGATTTTCTTCCATTCTTGCCAACGATTCCGCGATTGTCTGCTTGCCCGTCGGACGCACCCGGTCGGGAGCTTCAAACTTTAGGGTTCTCGCTTCGACGGCTTTTTTTGCAAAATTTTCCGACAGATTTGCTCTGCCGTCTGATTTTTTTCCTTCTGTTTGCGCTTGTGTCAATAATTTGGCGGAAATTTTCGTCATTCCTTCTTCGACGATGGCAATATGTTCGACCAAATGCGCGATTGACCATTTATCGCCGTCGGGCAGAAAGTTCGCTTTCTCGTCGGGCAGATTCCCAATCATTTGTTTAAATTGTTCACGGACTTTATCGTTTGTC
Organism: Pyrinomonadaceae bacterium; assembly: GCA_050998795.1. Lineage (GTDB taxonomy): Bacteria > Acidobacteriota > Blastocatellia > Pyrinomonadales > Pyrinomonadaceae. The sequence goes on along the minus strand of JBPCPU010000048.1, from coordinate 3,191 downwards.
GCGTAAATATCAGCAATAGTTTGGTTGTTCATAATTTTTAATTCAAGATTTCAAATTCAAGATTTAAGATTTAAGATTTAGGATTTAAGATTTAAGATTCCAAATTCAGGATTTCAAATTATCTGCGTTTTCTTCCGCATTTATTTGGTCGCACAACCCATAATCTTGGCTGAATTTTCTAACTGAAATTATATTATAAATCAAATTTGCAATTTTGCGAGTTTCATTCCAAACTTCTAAATCTTCAAATTGCTTAACTTTTCCATAACTTTCAACCGCATAATCCTAAATCTTAAATCTTAAATCCTAAATCTTGAATCTTAAATCTTAAATCTTAAATCTTGAATCATTGAAGAGCAACCGCCTGCGGACTGAAAATCAAGCGATGCCAACGCAGAAAACTGCGCCTGTTTTCAACCGCATTTTTGTAATCTTTAACATATCCGGTTTGGAGATATAACATACTGTCCTGTGTCCATTCAAGGTTAATTACCGGGTTAAACGAACTCAGAGAACTTTCATCCGGCAAAGTGCCGATTGGCTGATTCGGCGTTGTATTTGCCGTTTGGTTGGCATTTATATTTGCGTTGGCATTGGGTTGACTATTTGCTTCCGTATTGGTGTTTTCATTTGGATTTCGGGTTTGCAGTTTTTCTTCATATTCCTTTGAAGCTATCAGAAGTTGATTGCGAAGCGGAATCGCGGCTTGCGTCGGAGCATCGCCGATTGCATCATAAATTCTGACTTGCGTATTAAACGCCGCCGCAACTTTTGCCGAATCGGGCGACCAAACCGGACGAACCGCCGTCAGATTATCGTCAAGGCGGCGTTCGCGCCCGTTTTTTTCGACAAGGCGCGGTCTGCCCATCGGAACAAATAATTCACCTTTGTTTTCGGCTTGATATTGCAGGAAATTCCACTCCTGATAAGTTGCCGCCAGCGATACCAGCATCGAACCGTTCGGCGACCAAACAAAGTAAAAATATATTAAGCCTTCGTTTTGTGTGAGTGGTTTGACATCATTGCCGTTTGCGTCCGCCGTGTAAATTTGCTCGGTGCGAAATGTTAGAACGGCTTTTGGAGATTCGCCTTCCGTCACTGCGTTGGCGGGCGGCGCGTTTGTGTTTGCGCCGTTTGTGTTGGTTTCGGTATTATTATTTGCTTCGGGATTAGACGCGACGTTAGCATTGTTTTCGGTTTGATTCGGCGTGGCTTGAGGCGACGGATTATTTCCTTGTCCGACGCGGGTTTTTGCCATAAATGCGATGTTCCCCGAATCCGGCGACCAGACAATTGTGTCGGGATAATGAACCGCCATTCCGTCGTGCGTAATTTTTTGCAGAAGTTTTCCATCCGCCGAATACATATCGAGCCGAAAATCTCCCTGTGAATCTTCAGTTTTATGATAAACCGCCAAAAATCGTTGTTGATTCGGCGAAGTGATTGTTTTATCAAGAAGTTCCTGTGGACGGTTTTGGTCAAAATTATTCTGCGCCGCCGCGTTTCTTTCTTCCGACTGCGCGGTTTGATTTGTCGCCGGCGGCGCGGGAACATCCGGCTCAAACCGATAATTCAAACGCAGTGCGGGAACATCGCGCAAAGTCTGCGGCGCAACCGTCCGATTATTGTCAACAACTGCCCGCTGACAGCTAAAAGCCGATAAGACAAGCACGAATAAAAGAAACTTTCTGAAGTTTCGTTGAAACATAATTTTCAAGCCGACAATCTAATTTTAAAACAATTTACAGGGATAAAAACAGTTGGCATAATAGTGAACTTTACTGCTAACTGCCTTCTGCCAACTTCCTAAAAACTCTGTAAGATTTTACTCCAAATCCGCCAGTAAATATTCTTTATAAAGTCGTTTCTGCTCGTCCGTCGGATTTTCCAACGGCACGATTGAATAATTCTGATTGGCTTGTTCGCTGAGCGTGATTTCGAGTTCGCGCAAAGCGTCGAAACGGAAAACAGTTAATTTCACTTTGTCGCCCGATTTCATCTGGCTTAAATAACTTTGCAAAAAAGTTTGGCTGGCGCGGTTTCCGTCAATCGCCACGATTTGGTCTTCGGTGTTCAAACCTTGCTGATAAGCCGGCGTGTCCGAAGGAATCGAGCGAACCGTTAGTTTTCCGTCAGTTTCCGCCAGATTTGCGCCGAGATACGCTTGCTTTTTATCGTTTCCTTTAACGACAAGTTTTAATCCGATACCTTTTAGAATCGCATCGTAATCAATTTCCGTCGTGCCGCGCACATATTTGCTGAAAAAATCGTCCAACGATTTTCCAGCCATCAATTCCGCCGTTTTTTGATAATCTTCCGGCGTGTAATTTCTATTCTTCTTGTAGAATTCGTTGTAAAGATAACGCATCACATCGTCCAGCGATTTCGCGCCGTTTGATGCCGTGCGAATTTCAACGTCGAGCAAAAAGTTGACGAGTTCGCCTTTATCATAATAAGAAATCTGATTGTTGATCGAGTTTTCGTCCTGCCGGTAATATTTAATCCACGCATTAAAACTCGCGTCTTCGAGCGAGGTTTCAAATCTGCCCGGACGACTTTGCAGCACTTTGATCAGATTAACTTTTGTGTCTAAAACTTCTTTATCGGTCAGAAGACCTGCGCGGCGCAGAAGAATCGCTTCGTAATAAGCCGTCGCGCCTTCGGCAACCCACAAGTTGCGCGTGTAATTTTCGTTTTCATAATCAAACGGACCGAGCGCGTCGGGGCGAATTCGTTTGACGTTCCACAGATGAAAAAATTCGTGCGCGACGAGATTTAAAAACGCCTTGTAACGCGCTTCGGGTTTGAAACCGAGTTTTTGCCATTGCAAAGCTGTTGAATTAAGATGTTCCAGACCTCCGCCGCCGCGCAAATTCAGAATGAATGTGTAATCTTTGTATGGAAGATCACCGAAAATCGCTTTTCCCTGTTCGACAATTTTCGCCGTATCTTCCGCCATTTTTTTCGTGTCGTAATTGCCGATGCCTTCGATAATATAGCGATGCGGAATTCCGTCAACCGTGAACGGAACTTCGATAAAGTTGCCGACTTCAAACGGCGAATCATATAAAATATCGAAATTTTCGGCGCGAAAAGTATTCGTCTGACCGTCAACTTTCGGCAAGCCGGTCGCAACTTTCCAATCGCCGAACGGTACGATTTTAACCGTCGAAGCCGTTTGCAGATTGTTC
>JBPCPU010000031.1:0-24420 GCA_050998795.1 Pyrinomonadaceae bacterium | reverse complement strand
TTCATCGTAAGCAACGTATTTCAATTAACAATTAACCATTAACAATTAACCAAAAACCATTGTCGAAGTTTTTTGGTTTATAAACTAAACTTCGGCGAGTACAAAAACCAATAAGTTAAGGAGATTTTTAATTTTGGCTACTGTAACAATGAAAGAACTGCTCGAAGCGGGCGTTCACTTTGGACATCAAGTTCGCCGTTGGAATCCGAAAATGAAAGAATACATTTTTGGTGAACGCAACGGCATTTATATTATTGACCTGCAAAAAACGCAGAAACTTTTCCGCGACGCGCTCAGTTATGTGCAGGAAGCATTCACGGAAAAACCGAATCTCAAAGTTTTATTTGTCGGCACAAAGCGGCAGGCGCAGGATGCTATTAAAGAAGAAGCCGAGCGTTGCGGGCAATTTTATGTGAACAATCGCTGGTTGGGCGGCTTGATGACGAATCTTCAAACCGTGCAGAAATCGGTGAAGAAAATGAAAGACATCGAAACGATGAAAGAAGACGGGCGTTTCGAGATGTTGACGAAAAAAGAGCGTTTGCAGCTTGACCGGCAACACGAAGGTTTGATGAAAAATCTGGCGGGCATCAGAGATATGAATGGTTTGCCCGATATGCTTTTTATCATTGACGTTCGCAAGGAAGACATTGCCGTCGCCGAAGCAAATCGTTTAGACATTCCGGTTGTTGCGGTGGTTGATACAAACTGTTCGCCCGAAGGCGTTGACCACGTTATTCCGGGAAATGACGATGCGCTTCGCGCTATTCGGCTGTTTGCTTCGCGCATTGCCGACGCGATTTTGGAAGGTCAGCAAGTCGGCACGGAAGGTGTCGGAGTTGAGAGCAAAGCATCGGTAGATGAAAATGAAGAAGATATTTCGATGACTGAAATAGCCGAATCAACGATTCAGGTAGCCGATAAAACCTGGGAAACTGCAGAAGAAACTCATCCGCAAACGACCGAGCCGACGACGGAAGGCAAAAGCGTTCCCGAAGTTGCGGGTGCTTTCGGTGAACAGGACAAAAGTGCCGATAGAAGAGCGCAAGTTGAACCATCGGATTCGGAAGATATGCAGGAAATCGTTACAAAGTCGGCTGAAGTTACGGCTCCGGCACAGGAAGAATCAACTGAAGCGACAGCTAGTTAAATTATTAATTTTTATCTCGTAGCGTAGCTGTTTTCATTTTCAACACGAAAACAGGCTACGCTTTTTTACAAAGTTAGTTTGAACCACGGAGACACAGAGATTTTTGAAACCTTTTAATCACAAATTGGCACAGAATCGCACAATTTTTATTTTATCTTCTCTGTGTCTCTCTGTTTCTGTGGTGAATTTTTATGATAAATTGGAGTTAAATTATGGCAGAAATCACAGCAAGTGCAGTAAAATCCTTGCGCGAAAAAACGGGCGCGGGAATGGTTGATTGTAAAAACGCTTTAGTCGAAGCAGACGGCAGCGAAGAGCAAGCCGTTGAAATCCTTCGCAAAAAAGGTATGGCGACGGCGGACAAAAAAGCCGGACGGATAACGGCGGAAGGCGCGGTCGGTTCATATATCCACATGGGCGGAAAAGTCGGTGTGATGGTGGAAATCAATTGCGAAAGCGATTTTGTCGCCCGCGGCGAAGAATTTCAGCAACTCGTCAAAGACGTGGCGATGCACATTGCCGCATCCGACCCACGATATTTGCGGCGCGAAGCAGTTCCCGCCGACGTTCTCGACAAAGAACGCGAGATTTTGCGCGACCAACTTAAAAATGACCCGAAAAATGCCAATAAACCCGCCGACGTGGTGGACAAAATTATCGAAGGGCGCATTAACAAATACTACGAAGAAAATGTTTTGCTTGACCAGGCGTTTGTTAAAGACCCGTCGAAAACAGTCGGCGAATTGGTGACGGAGAAAATTGCTTCGATAAAAGAAAACATCACCGTCCGACGCTTTACGCGCTATAAAATGGGCGAAGGCATTGAAAAACGGGTTGATGATTTTGCCGAAGAAGTTGCCGCATTAGCGGGAAATTAATTTAATCAAGAAAAGCCTGAAGTAATTTGGGCTTTTTATTTTTGGGAGCGCAGGCATCTTGCCTGCAATGAGTGCGAAGCACGAAAATTACACTTGTAGCCAAAGATACTGCATTTAACCTAAATTTGTTTGCCTCGCGGCAAACATTGCAGGCAAGTTGCCTGCGCTCCCGGCATAAATAATTCATTATGAAAACAACCAAAGCCAACAAGCCGATGTTCAAGCGAATTTTACTTAAAATTTCAGGCGAAGCGTTGATGGGCGACCAGAATTATGGAATTGATACAAAAGTTGCCGAATCCGTCGCTCAGGAAATCAAAGACGTTCACGAACTTGGCGTTGAAGTCGCGGTTGTCGTCGGCGGCGGAAATATATTTCGCGGCGTTTCCAAAAGCGCGGGCAATATGGACAGGTCGAGCGCAGATTATATCGGAATGCTGGCAACCGTGATGAACGCCGTTGTTTTGCAGGACGCGCTGGAAAAACTTAATGTTTATACGCGGGCGATGTCGGCGATTGATATTCCGCAACTTGCCGAACCGTTTATTCGTCGCCGTGCAATTCGGCATCTGGAAAAAAAGCGTGTCGTAATTTTTGCTGCTGGAACGGGCAATCCGTTTTTCACCACCGATTCCGCCGCCGCGCTTCGTGCGCTGGAAATCAAAGCCGATATTATTTTGAAAGGCACAAAGGTTGACGGTATTTATTCGGCTGACCCGATGACCAATCCTGACGCGACACGGTTTGAAAAAATTTCCTATCAGGAAGTTTTGGAAAAGCAGTTAAAAGTAATGGATGCTTCGTCAATCTCGCTTTGTATGGACAATAATCTGCCGATTATGGTTTTCAATATGCGTGAAAACGGCAATATAACCAAAGCGGTTAAAGGCGATTTATCAATCGGGACTTATGTTTCGGTCGGAACAAAAAAACAAACGGCAAGTTGATTTCTAACGATTTGCGATTTCTGACCAAAATTCATTAAAATCAGAATATGGATATTCAACTTAAATCAAACACGCTGACAATTCCGCCGAAACCTCGCGGAAGCGAAATTTTTTATCCCGAATCCGATGGAGAACCGATGGCTGAAACTGATTTTCACGCAAATTTATTGATGAATTTGCGAATGGCTTTGGACATTTTCTTCGCCGACCGCGAAGACGTTTATGTTACGGGCAATATAATGTTTTATTACGTCGAAGGCGACCCGACGGAAGTTATTTCACCCGACGTGATGGTTTGTTTCGGCATTCCGAAAGGCGACCGCACGAGTTATAAAACCTGGGAAGAAAACGATGTTGTGCCGTCGGTGGTGATTGAACTTTCTTCTCGCGGGACGTGGCGGAAAGACCGCGTTGAAAAAAAACTTTTGTATGAAATGCTCGGCGTAAAAGAGTATTATATTTTCAATCCGCTTGAGCCGAAAAATTCGCCCGCATTTACGGCTTATCGGCTGAAAGATGAGGAATTTGCATCGGTGAAAATCGAAAACGACCGTGTAAAAAGCGAAGTTTTAGGATTGGAGTTAATAGTTTCGGGAAGAACTTTGCGCCTCTTTAATCCCGCAACTAATCAATTTTTGAAAACCACCGAAGAACTTGCCGAAGCAGTCGGCGAACTTTCAGTTGAAAACGATTTTTTAAAAGCGGAAGTTGAAAGATTGAATGAACTTTTGAAAAAACAATAAAATTATGAGTGTAGATATTGTATTAAAAGAAACAAAACCGAGTATGGAAGCGGTGATTGAGGATTTGAAGCGCAAACTTGCCAATGTCCGCACCGGACGCGCTAATGTCGGGATTCTCGACAGCGTAACGGTTGATTATTATGGCGTTTCGACGCCGCTTAATCAAATGGCTTCGGTCGCCGTTCCCGAATCGCAGATGCTGACCGTTCAGCCGTGGGATGCAACGCAGCTCGGGGCAATCGAAAAAGCGATAAATATGGCAAATCTCGGACTGAATCCGTCAAATGACGGAAAAATTATCCGTCTGACAATTCCCGCTATGAATGAAGAACGCCGCAAACAATTCGCTAAACAAGTTCACGAAATTGCGGAAGAACACAAAATCGCTATCCGCGGCGTTCGCCACAGCGCAAACGACACATTGAAAACGATGTTGAAGGATAAGAAAATTTCCGAAGACGACGAGCGTTCGGGAATGGACGAAGTGCAGAAATTAACCAATACTCATACAAGTAAAGTTGATGAACTCGCCAAAAACAAAGAGCAGGAAATTATGAGTGTTTAGGTTTCTTAATATAAATTCAAAAAAGGTATAAGAGAAAAAGTAAGTTTTCTTTTGTGCCTTTTTGTATTTCTTCAGCTAAATTTAATTAACTTCATACGAAATTTAGTAGAGCAAGAAATAGATAAATGAAGAATCATAAAAAGTTCACGGTTGTATTTAGATTAGCTTTGTGTCTTGGTTTGACACTTTGGATAGTCTGTCAAAATAATTCAACGTCGGCGCAAACAAACGATACGAAAACCAAAAATTTCCGTCAAGTAGTAAAAAAAAGATTATCAAAATTCAAAAGAGTTTCGATAATTAATGGAAAATCAATAAAAACAAATGTAAAACTCGAAGAAGTTTGCCCGATAGACACCGATTTGGTTGCAAAGCGGATTTTCGTCGAATACGGAGCAGTTTTTATCGCGGATGATGATGTCCGTATTCCAACCAAATGTATTTTTGCCGATGAAAATGAAGTGCAGGTTTTTCAAAATGATTCTCATTCGCAAACAGCCGTCGTCGGCGAAATTTCAATAACTTTGCAAGAACCGGCGATGAATGCGCTTTTGGAAGCACAACAGGAAGCCGCAAAACAGAATTTGCAAATCACGCCGCGCGGCGACGCACTTGCCGCCAAGCGTTCTTATCAAGATACTGTCGAACTTTGGAACTCGCGGTTTTATCCCGCACTAAATTATTGGGTTGAAAAAGGGAGAATTTCGCGTGAGCAAGCCGAAACAGCAAAACAAATGGCGATTCACGAACAAATTGCCAGAGTTTTGGAATGGGAAACCAAAGGTTTATTTTTCAGTAAGGATTTGTCGAAATCAATCCTTTATTCGGTCGCCGCGCCCGGCGCGTCGCAGCACATTTTTATGCTGGCTTTAGACGTTGAACAATTTGCCAATCTTTCAGTGAGAAACATTCTTGCCAAACACGGTTGGTTTCAAACAGTCAAAAGCGATTTCCCGCATTTTACTTATTTAGGCGTGAAGGAAAGTAATTTACCTCAATTAGGATTAAAGCCGTTTTTAATAAACCGTCATAAGTTTTGGCTGACTAATCACGATTTTTAATTAAAACAGCCTGAAATTACTTTGGTTAAAGTAATTTCAGGCTTAAGTTTATTGAGTGAATTTCTCTATTTTTGACTTAAATTAACCGGTGCCGGATAACCTTTTCCTTTAAGTTCGGCGAGGTCAAATGTAACTTGTTTCTTACCTTTGATATTGCGCGTTATTTCTACATCCTGGGTGTTTGAATTCTTATTTTTAGAATCAGTATTATCGGATTTAGTATTTGAGTTTTTGTTTCCAGCATTAGAATTGCTGTTATCCTCCGCAACCGAATCACCTTTGGCATTAAAAGACATTTGTTTCAAACCTTTAAGAATTTTATCGCGGTCTTGCTCTTTTAGGTCGTCGAAAGAAACGCCGTTATTTTCCAAAACACGACGAAGATTTTCCTCCGTGTTTGTGCCGCGTTCATAAACGTCGCGGTAAATATTCAATTTTCCGTCTTCAACAACAATAGTTTCATACCGCAATTCGACGGGAATTGATTTCTCAAGATTGACATTTTTTGTTTCGGTTTTTTGTTTTTCATAACCCAATATATCTTGTCGAGTTAATTCGATACCGGACACTTTCGCTAAATTCAGCGCAAAATCCTGGACTTGTGAATTGGTTAAACCGACGCATCCGTGCGAAGCAAAACCGCCGAGTTTAGCGGCAGATTTTCCGCCGTGAATCAATGAAGGCGAGCCGATTGGAATTTTAATCGGACCCAGCGGATTTTGTGAGCTTCCGGCTTCGATGGTTTTTCCCGCTTCAATTTTATCTTTTACCCAAGGTTCGTCCGGCGGTGTCCAAGTCGGGTTAAAGATAATCGCTTTGGCTTGGCGCAAGCCGCTCGGCAGGGGAAATTCAGGATAACCGATACCGATTTTATAAGTCTTTATAAGTTTGCCGTCTTGAAATAAATCCATACGATAAGCCGGAGCATTGACGACAATCCGCGTATCGGTGGGAACTTTGTTCGATTCCGAAGAAAGTTTATTGCCGGAATTATCCGTTTCATTTCCGCCGTTTGACCAATGCCGGCGCACCACATCAAAAAGTTTCGTCGCTTTTTCATCGCCGAGAATCTCACGAATTTGGTTGTTAGCACGTTCCATCGCCGTGCGGGTTGACCTCGAACCATTTTCCGTATCAGTTTCACCCAAATTTGTTACCGCGTCGCGCGACAATTTTTTGATTTTATCAATTTCTTCATCTGTTAGTTGAAGATTTGACTTTAAATCTTTGGCGAAATTTTCATCCGTGAACATTGCGTCAAGCACCGGCAAAGTAACCGGCATTGCCGTTTCCGAATTATTGTTTTTCTCGACCGCAACAGGTGTTGCGGAAGTATTGGTATTGGTGTTCACCGGAACGGCGTTGACATTAACATTTGTATTTGTAGTCGGCGGCGGCTCACAACCGAATGTAAATAATATAATCGCAGTTAAAAAAAATAATAAGTTTAATTTTCCGACATACCTTTTCTCAAATTTGAATTTCATAGTTTCATTTCCTCAAAGATTTTTGTAATTATTCGATACAGTTTGATATTATCCGCATTGTTTAAGCAACTTGTATGCCTTTATATTGAGGAATAAATTTTGGTTTTACTTGGCAGAAAAATACCCTTAATGAGATTCAATCCCGTTTTTTAGTATCGGATAAGGGTTTATGTCTGTTCCTTTCCAGTATTTATTCGGGTCTTCAAGAATCATAATTTCAAAATGAAGGTGATAATTTCCCGCGCCGGAGTTTCCCGTATCGCCGACATAACCGATAACTGTTCCTTTTTTGACAAAATCGTGTTCCCGTAGATTGTCGGCGCGTTTTTGCAAATGCGCATAATAATAAACAAAACGCTTGTCAGGACTGAACTGATAGATTGTAATTCCGCCGCGCTCGCTGTCGAAAAATTTGGCAATTTCACCATCGGAAACTGCAACCACAGGAGTTGCCAAAGGTGCGATAATGTCAATTGCATTATGAACGCGCCCTTCCGAACGGGAAGCCGTGTATGTGTCTTGCAACTGTTCAGCTTTGAGCCCGACCACGGGAATCATAAGAGTTTTATCGGAATCGGAAGTGGCGGTATTGCTTTGATTCTGGTTGGTATTCGATTCAATTGGAGGTGCAGTTTCGGCAAGCGAAGGAATTGGCAGAGGTGTCGGAACAGCTACTTTTTCCGTCGGGTCCTGAACATTTTCAACCTTAATTTCTTCGTATGGAAAATATGGCTCGACGAATGCTTGATAAACAAAAAGCACGGCGAACGAATGAATCAAAACCAAATAGAAAATTAATAAAGTTTTTCGTAAAATTTGCACGAGCCGTTTCATATATTGCATTGTAGATTTTTAATTTTATAACAGCAAGAAAATTTTAGCGGATAAAAAAGCGAATGAGTTTAATTACAAATAAATTAAAAACAAATAAAAATAAAATTCGAGGATTTATTGCCAATTTGCCGAGCGGATTTGAGCAACCAAACAATGCCGTCGGGCAAAAGATGTTGAAGGAATACGGCGCGATGTTCGTTGCCAGAGGCGGCGCAGTTCCGCCAAATACGGTTGTTTTCAAAAACGAAGGAGAAGTTTCGAGTTGGCAATCGGGCGTGGCAAAATCAAACGAAAATGTCGGCGGTTTTAACCTCGAACTGCAAACGGCGGCGATGAAAGCCTTAAAAGATGCGATTGCCGAAGCTAAACAAAATAATTTAACTATCACGCCGCGCGGCGCGGATTCCGCAAAAAGAAATTATTCGGGAACGGTTGAACTCTGGGCAAGCAGGGTTAATCCGGGTTTGTCGCATTGGGTTAAACAAGGGAAGTTGAGCGAGCGGGAAGCGGCGAGAATCCGCGCTTTGTCGCCGTTTGAACAGGTTTCAGAAATTTTCAAACTCGAATCAAACGGAATGTTTTTCAGCAAAGATTTGTCGAAATCAATTATTTATTCGGTTGCGCCGCCCGGAACTTCGCAGCATATTTCGATGCTCGCGTTCGATGTCAGCGAACACGATAATTCAAAAGTGCGCGATATTTTGGCAAAACACGGCTGGTTTCAAACTGTCGTGTCGGATTTGCCACATTTTACTTTTTTAGGCGTTCCCGAAAATCAACTTTCCGGTTTGGGTTTGAAAAAAAATAACGATGGCGGGCGGACTTTTTGGATTCCGAATATTTAATAACCGGGAGCGCGGGCATCCTGTCCGCAATGAACGCGAAAGCGTTCAAAGTTTTTTCGTGCTTTCGCACGACCGGCGGGCAGGATGCCCGCGCTCCCGGTGAAACAATAGTTCTCAAATCAACGTATTAAAATCTGAAAAAAAACTCTTCCGAGAATATTAAAAAATTTGAGAGAAAAAATTATGTATCCAAAATCATTTCGGCTGAAAGTTTCGGCTTTCTGCCTGTTATTTTTATTGACATTTGCCCAAATCGCAAATGCTCGTCCAATGCAGCAATTTCCGCAGCAAGACGATGAAAAAGTTAAAAAACTGCCGCCCGTTAATTACATTCGCAGTCGGGAAGTTGACGTGAAAAATGTTTCGATTGATTTGCGTTTCGATTGGGACAAATCACAAGCATATGGCGCGACGGTCGTAACGCTTGCGCCGTTTGAAGATTTGCAGAAATTCAATCTGGACGCGGCTTCGATGACGATTAATTCTGTAACTTTGGCAAACGGAACGCCGTTGAAATTTAATTACGACGGGAAAAAAGACCAGGATAATCTCGAAATTATGCTTGACCGCCGGTATAAACGCGGTGAAGATTTGAGCGTCAAAATTGATTATCGGACAAATTATGTGAACACAGCCGACGCTGAAACGGCAATCGGAAGTTTCGGGCGCGGACTCAGGTTTATCAAACCGACGGCGAATGAGCCGAACAAGCCGCGCCAAATCTGGTCGCAGGGCGAAACGGAATTTAATCGTTATTGGTTTCCGGGTTACGATACGCCGAATGATTTCCGCACTTCCGAATTGAAAGCAACCGTTGAAAAACCTTTTATGGTTATTTCCAACGGCAAACTGCTTGACGTAAAAGACAACGGCGACAACACGCGCACATACCATTGGAAAATGGACACGCCGTATACAAATTATCTGACTTCAATCGTCGTCGGCGAATATACGGAAGTGAAAAACGGCGAATATCAAGGCGTTCCGATTGTTGCTTATGGTTATCCGAGCGAAACTAAAGAAGTTGCGGCAACGACAAAAAGAGTTCCGGCAATGGTTAAGTTTTTCTCTGAAAAAACGGGCGTGAAATATCCTTATCCGAAGTATTCGCAAACGATGGTTGAAGATTTTGGCGGCGGTATGGAAAACATTTCCGCAACGACGCAAATCGAGGAAATGATTCACGACGAACGTGAAATGCTCGACGAAGACAGCGATTCTCTGCAATCGCACGAACTCGCGCATCAATGGTTCGGCGATTACGTTACCTGCCGCGATTGGGGACAAATCTGGCTGAACGAATCGTTTGCGACATATTTTCAGGCACTTTGGCATGAAGAATCAAAAGGAAAAGACTTCTTTTTGATGAGCGATATACGTGGCAATCAACAACAGGTTTTAGACACCTGGAATCAAGGTAATCGTCATCCGATTGTAACAAAACATTATGCAAATAAAGATGCAATGTTTGACAGTTACGCTTATCCGGGCGGCGGTTCGGTTCTGCATATGTTACGCAAACATCTCGGCGACGAATTGTTTTTCAAATCGGTTAATCATTATTTGACAACAAACGCCAATCAGCCGGTTTCGACGGAAGAATTGCGAATTGCAATTGAAGAAACGACCGGACAATCAATGGATTGGTTTTTCGACCAATGGCTTTACAAAATGGGACATCCGATTTTTGAAGTAACGAAAAGTTACGATAATGCGAAAAAACAATTGACCTTAAATGTTAAGCAAACGCAAAAAGTTGACCCGAAAAATGAATATCCGCAGGTTGAGTTTTTTCAAACCTTTGTTGACGTCGAAGTTGACGGCAATGTGCAGAGAGTTTGGATAAAACCGCAAGCCGAAAATATATTTACCTTTGCTTCTGCCGCCGAGCCGAAACTCGTTAATTTTGATTACGAAGGAACTTTGCTCAAAGAGTTGAAGTTTGATAAATCGGTTGACGAACTCGTTTATCAAATGACGAATGACAAAGATATTTTGGGCAGACGCTGGGCGATGGATGAATTGGCTAAAGCGGCTAAAAGTTCGCAAACAGACAAAGGAAAAATCATGTCGGCGTTGAATGGAGTTGCTGCAAGCGATTCTTCGTGGCAGATTCGACGCGCGGCGATTAGTGAAATAAACGGAATTGTTTCTCCACAGCAAATGAGTCCGCTGGCGGAAAAAGCGGCGGTGAAACTCGATGAGGCAACCGTGCAGGTTTTGCTCAAAGCGGCGAAAGATGAAAATTCGCTCGTTCGCGCTGATGCTCTCGCACTTTTAGGAGCAACAAAAGACGTAAAATATGCCGACCTTTATTTATCGTCATTGAATGACAGAAGCTATTCGGTGATTAATAATGCGGCAGTTGCGCTCGGAGAAACAAAAAACGCAAAGGCTTACGATGCCTTTATAAAATTGACAAATACGCCTTCGTGGAAAGGTCGCATTGCCGCCTCCGGTTTTAAGGGTCTTGCCGCGCTTGAAGATAAACGCGGTTTGGAACTCGCTCTTAAAACATTTGCGGACAAAACACTACCAACAAATGTGCGCGGCGCAACCTTAGGAACTATTGCCGCCACCGGCAAAGGCGATAAACGGGCATATCCGCTTATTTTTGAATCTTTCAAACAAGCGCTTGACGCAAACAATTTTAATGGCTTGTTCAGCAGCGTGCAGGCAATTATCAAACTTGCCGACCCGCGTGGTCAGGAAGCCTTTGATATGCTCAAGGAAAAATTCAAAAATCAATCGCAGATTTTGGGTTTTGCGACATTTCTCGAAACTCAATTTAAAGCGGCATTACCAAAATAATAAAATTTAGGACGGCTTAAATTTTACAAAAAAACTCAAAGTTGACGCGGCAAATGCTGCATCAACTTTGAGTTTCTCAGTTTTAAGAATTTGGAGGCTTCAGACTTTCCCGCAACACAAGCTGAAATTGCTGCCGTTGCTCTGTTCCCAGCCTAGCGGAGTTCACAACTCAAACCTTGTGCGGAGCCTGAAGCCATAAAAGTCAATTACGAATTTCAAATTACGAATTACGAATTATAAGAAAAACATTCCTTCATTCGTAATTCGTAATTGATAATTCGTAATTCGTATTCTGGCGGAAAGGGTGGGATTCGAACCCACGGAACCCTTTCGAGTTCACTACATTTCCAATGTAGCCAATTCAACCGCTCTTGCACCCTTCCGTATAATCAATTTCAAATTATCAATTACGAATTACGAATGAAGAAAATTTTCTTTAATTCGTAATTCGTAATTGATAATTCGTAATTCGTATTCTGGCGGAGAGGGTGGGATTTGAACCCACGGTACCCGTTAAGGTACTCCGGTTTTCGAGACCGGTGCACTAAGCCACTATGCGACCTCTCCGTAAATCAATTACGAATTTCAAATTACGAATTACGAAATGGCAGAGTAAGTAATCTCGTAATTCGTAATTTGAAATTCGTAATTGATTACACTCTGCCAATTCGTAATTGTTAATTCGTAATTCGTAATTGACTTCGTTTCTCTCGAAAAAAATCCTGCATAAGTTTCCGGCAATCTTCAGCCAAAACGCCCGATGAAATTTCAATTCGATGATTCAAAGAACTTGTGTCGCAAAGCCGGAAAACACTTTCAACCGCGCCGAATCTTTCGTCTTGTGCGCCGAAAACCAAGCGTTTCACTCGTGCGTTGACGAGTGCGCCCGCGCACATCGCGCAAGGTTCAATAGTCGTATAAACAACCGTTTCAGTCAACCGATAATTATTGATTTTCGCGGCGGCTTCGCGCAGCGCCAAAATTTCGGCGTGTGCCGTCGGGTCGCAGTTCGTGATTGTGCGGTTTCCCGCAACCGCTAAAAGTTCGCCGTTTTTATCAATCAAACACGCGCCAATCGGAATTTCATTTAAATCACGAGCATTTTTAGCAGCTTCAATCGCTTTCTGCATCCATAATTCATCTGATTTTATCATCAAAGGAATTTTAGCCTAACCAAAGCGCAAACAAAAACAAGGCAAAAGTAAAAAGTAAAAAGTAAAAAGTAAAAAGTAAAAAAAAGTGAATTATCATTCTGACCTTATACTTTTCACCGTCTAATTTTTTACTTTTGCCTTTTTACTTTTTACTTTTTACTTTTTACTTTTCTTGCATCTCGAGCCTGAAAGTGATAAATCTAATTTGGGGCAAATGGAAAAACTTTTGCTTCAACCATTCCTAAACGCGCTATGAAAAACGAAGTTCGGTTTGACAAAGACTTTGCCGCAGACTCGACCGACGAACAAAAAATAACCGGTAACGGAAACTCAGACTTTTTATCGCTTGCCGAAGAAGTCCGCGCCCGCAGCGAAAAACCTAAAAACACACCGCTTTTACTGCCGCAAAAGCTCGCGCCCGCCGAATTTAATACCGCGCTCGTCCATTTTTATCGCGGCGAAATTCAGCGTTCAAACGTCTGGCGCACACGGCTCGACGCGACGACTAATTGGGCGGTAATTACGGCAGGCGCGACGCTTTCATTCGTTTTCAGTTCACCCGACAATCCGCATTTTGCGATTCCGATAAATTCGATTCTTGTTTCCATCTTTTTGTTTATGGAAGCGCGGCGTTATCGCTATTACGAAGTTTGGGCAAATCGTGTGCGCGTTTTGGAAACCGGCTATTTTGCGCCGATGCTGTCGCACCGCACGATGCCGCCGGACAAAGAATGGGCGGAGCATATTTCGGCAGATTTGATTACGCCGCATTTTACCATCAGCGAATTGGAAGCCGTCGGCAGACGGTTGCGAAGCAATTATATCTGGATTTTCTTTTTGTTAGCCTTGTGCTGGACGCTGAAAGTTTATATGCACCCATTTCCGGCAACCAATCTGGAAGTGTTTATTAATCGCGCACAAGTCGGAATTGCTCCCGGCTGGTTTGTTATTTTGTTCGGTTTTATTTTTAACGCGCTGATGTTATTTGTAGCATTCGGCACATTAAAACTCAAAGACGCTTCGAGCGAGGTAACGCCGCTCGAAAAATTTGAATGGCATCCTATCAAGCAGGTTTCCGACTGGGCAGGAACAAATCTTAAACGCCGCGACACAATTCGCCGCGCCAAAAAAGCCCGCCACCGTGTTCGCTCAATTCACAAAACCGAAGTGTAAAAAGTAAAAAGGCAAAATTAAAAAGGTAAAAGTTTCAACTTTTGAAACTTTTGCACAAGTCTGTTATTTTTCATAACAGGCAATTTATAAAACCAAACAGGAGAATAATTTTAATGGCAATTGAATTAGACGAACGTGGGAGAGCGTTGGAAAATGAATATTTTCATCGCCGGGAACAAGAACTTATCGAAAAAATGAAGTCAAAACTCGCGTCGGAAGAAACAAAGGATTTGAATCTAAGCTGTCCGAAATGCGACGGCAGACTGGTTGAAACCAATTATGAAAATATCACGATTGATGTTTGCGACTCTTGTTCGGGAGTTTGGTTCGACGCTGGCGAATTGGCGCAGGTCGTTGATAAAAATGAAGACAGCGGCTGGTTAAGCAGATTTTTCGGAAAAGGGAAAGTATAAATGAAGACAAATAAACACAAATTTAGTTCGGCTGTGTTTTGGCTTTTGGCTTGGACGTTGGTTTCGGTTTTTACCGTTCACGCTCAAAGCCCGAAGCCGAAAATCGAACTTCCGAATAATGTTGTAAATCTCAAATTAGACAGCAAATTGATGGCGCGTGAGATGCCTTACCGAGTTATTTTGCCTGTCAATTATCAAAGTTCAAACGAAAAAACTTTTTATCCGGTGCTGTATCTTCTTCACGGTCTGACAGGTCATTATGATAATTGGGCGGACAAAACCAAACTTACCGACTATGGCGCAAAATACAATTACATAATCGTCATGCCCGAAGGCGATAACGGCTGGTATACCGATAGCGCAACCGTTCCAAACGACAAATACGAAAGTTATATAATCAAGGAACTTATTCCCGAAATCGAAAGGAAATATCGCGCAAAAACAACACGCGAAAACCGCGCCGTCGCCGGACTTTCAATGGGCGGTTACGGCTCAATCAAATTCGGTTTGAAATACACGGAAATGTTTTCGTTAGTCGGTTCATTCAGCGGTGCGCTCGGCGCAGGAACCTGGACGGAAAAAACTCTCGGCACAAAAGGAGCTGTCGCGGCGTCAATCTTGAGTGTTTTCGGCATTGAAGACAGCCAAACGCGCCAAACAAACGATGTTTTCAAACTCATCCGCGAAATGCCGGTTGAAAAAATTAAAAAATTGCCGTTTATCTATCTTGACTGCGGCACGGAAGATTTCCTTTATCAAAACAACCGCGATTTTGTCAGTCTTTTGCAGGAGAAAAAAGTTCCGCACGAATTCCGCGAACTTCCGGGCGGACATAATTGGGTATTTTGGGATTCACAAATTCAGGAGTTTCTTGAATTAAGCGGGAAATTTATCAACAAATAGAAATATATGTTTAAGAAAATAATTTATGCGTGTTTGCTGCTTTCAATTGCTTTTAGTTTTTCGGTTTCCGCTCAACAAAAAACGGTTGTCAACAATGCCAACGCCAAAACAATGCTTCTCGGCAAACACAAAGTTTCGCTGCAATGGATAAGTTGGGATTATTTCGGCACGGCAACCGTTACCAATGAACACGGCGTGTTTTATCTTAAGGGTGAACAAAAAGCGAAAAAAGACAGTGATTATCTGAAAATTGACGGAATTATTACTAAAATTAACGCGAAAGAATTTACCTTTGAAGGTGAAATTGTAATGCGGGTGAGCCACATCAATAACGGCGAACCTTGTACACGGACGGGTGAAATGACATTTCTTATTACCGGTAAGCGAAAATACTGGCGTTTGCAGGAAATGAAAAGTCCTTGTGATATTACAACAGATTACGTTGATATTTATTTCCGCTAAAATCTAAAAAATGTTGAATTTTGCCATCGAAACCGCTCGTGAAGCCGGACAAATTCTGCTTGAAAAATTCGGGCGCAAAATAGATATTTTCAAAAAAGGCGACATCAATTTGGTAACGGAAGCGGATTTGGCTTCGGAAAAATTGATTATCGGGAAAATTCGTTCTTATTATCCGAAACATTCGATTTTAGCGGAAGAATCGGGCGAAGCGTTAATTGACGGCGAAATTGTCTGGAAATGGATTATTGACCCGCTCGACGGCACGACGAATTACGCGCACGGCTATCCTTGTTTTTGCGTAACGCTGGCATTGGAACACAACGGCGAAATCGTTGTCGGCGTAACTTTTGACCCGACGCGCGACGAACTTTTTGCCGCCGAAAAGGGAAACGGCGCGATTTTGAACGGCAGACAAATCCGCGTTTCCGATACGGAGAAACTCGGCGAAGCATTGATTGTTACGGGTTTTCCTTACGACGTCTCAAGACGCAATGATTTTGCGCGTCATTTTACGGAGTTTGTTTATAAATCTCGCGGACTGCGGCGCGACGGTTCGGCGGCGATTGATATGGCGTATGTCGCTTGCGGGCGTTTCGACGGTTTTTGGGAAGAGGGATTAAATCCGTGGGACGTGGCGGCAGGCGTTTTATTGATTGAAGAAGCCGGCGGACGAATTTCTTATTACGACGATTCGCCATTTAGCATCTATGCACCACCGATTTGCGCGAGTAACGGTTTGATTCACGCGGAAATGCTCAAGATATTAAAGTAATTCCAGATTCCAAATTTCAAATTCCAAATTTAATGGTTCTGCAAAATCTGCCGATAAACATTCGCGTCAACATTTCCGCCGCTGACGACGAGACAGATTTTTTTATCCGCAAATTTCTCTTTATTTTCCAAAATCGCGCCGAGCGTCAACGCGCCGGTCGGTTCAGCTTTCAAATTTGCCAATGAAAAAGCAAACAAACCGCTTCTTTTATCTTTTCTCCCGAAACTTTAATATCCCCCGAAGATTTTAGTTTGGATTTGAACTTCTCTTTTACATTTGTTGATGCCTGGTATAAACTTACTTCCATTATTTGATGAAAATATTAATATGGACTTAGATTTAAAATCCTAAAGTGAGGGTTAAATGCTAGTATTTATAATTTGTATTTCTATCGGGTTTCAATTGCTTTTATCCGCTATAGCAAAATTTCGTAATTTTTCTACTTTTTTATCTATCTTTCAATCTTATAAATTTCCGGCAATTTTCAAGAATACTTTTTTTGCTCGTATACTTATACTAGCAGAGGCTTTATTGGGAGTTTCGTTATTGAGCTTAAACGAAAAAATTATTTGGTTTGGGATTTGCGGAACAATATTTTTTATTTTTATTGCAAATGTTCTTATTTCCATACGTCTTGTAAAAGGTGAAAAAAAATTCCGATGTGGTTGTGGAGAAACATTAAATGAAGAACACAACGCTCTATGGCTTTTAATACGTAATTTTGCATTGATACTAATCCTATTTTTCTGTTTAAGCGAAACTATTTCAAACAGTTTCCAAGTTTCACAACCTACACTATTTATTTTTCTTACAGGATTAGGATTATTGTCAGTAATAAAACTTGCAAGTGCGGTTTTTAAGGCTATTTTTGCAATAAAACAATGGAAGGCGGCTGGTTGATTTCATACATAGTTTTGTGGGCTATCACACTTCTTTTAGTAATTGTGGTTTTAGCACATTCAAGATTACTGGGTTTATTACATTACCGTTTTGGTCCAGCCGCCGCACGCCCGTTGGCTGATGGACCTGATATTGGCACAAAATTAAAAGAAATATCAGGCATAAATGTAAATAGCGAAAAATGGGCTATGAGTTTTCCGGCAGATTCGGAATTGGTTTTGGTTTTTGTGTCTCCGCAATGCAGCACTTGTAACGCATTACTTCCACACATTAGTGATTTTTCACGCGCGGAAAGTTCAATAAAGGTGGTTCTGATGAGCACTATTGATGATGTTGGAATGAACAGAGCATATGTAGGGTATCGAAACTTGGAGAAAATGACTTATATCTTTAACGAGAAATTATCAGAAGAGTTAAACATTGAAGCAACTCCGTATGCTTTGTATATAAATAAAAAAGGTGAGGTTGCCGCTAAGGGTTTGGTAAATAACTACGAAAATTTGAATGGCTTAAAAAAGGCAGCCGAAAACAAGCCAGTCAAAACAGTAAGCATAAATTAAAGGAGGAGTGAGTATGAAAAATGAAAGCAAACGTCAGGGCGTAATTAAAAGTCTTTGCCTTTATTTAGGCAGACAGAATATTGCGTCAGATTTTCTGGATTACATTTCAAGTTGGTTATTTTTACAACCGGCTTTCGCATTTAGTGGAAACGGAAAATTTCCCTTGCCGAAATACAAAGAAAAAACAGAAGAAAAATTGGCTAAATCAAAACCTGTGATGATGGCGCGTCCAACTGCCCCGCACAATGGAATGGACGGAAGAGCCGCACCGACAACAGGTGGTGCTCATAGAGGTGCCCTGCGTTCTGAGGAGGTATCTCCATGGAGAGTTATTTTTGGGCTTCCCGGAATTATCTGGCACCTGGTTGAAAAAGATAAAGCAGGTAAACACAAAACAGCGCCGTGTTCAGATCCTAAATATCGCGGAATGCATGGTCAACCTTGTAAATTTGCCGGCGGTTCTGATACTAAATGTCCGTCAGGTACTACTTCGGGATGGTTTTGGTCCTATGAAGTTCCTAGCTTTGGACGTATTTACTATGTTGATTGCTGTGGTGCCGGTGGTTCTGCAAGTGATGTTTGGTGCGAATGGACAAGCGAGCCTGATTGGTGTAATGGCTGGGGGCGAGCAGCTAATAATGGAATTTCAGGTTATAATTGCACATTAGCAATTCTCGAAGTTGATATGAATGTTGTAGATTTGGCTGGCGGCAAGTATGAGGTCAGGGGCGTAGATCCATAATCTTTGAAGAACCTTGACTAAAAAGAAAAACTTTGGTGACGGCGGAATTTGACGAAAAAGATTTTGAAATCGAAATTCTGTCGTTACCGCCATTTTTTCTATAGTTTAGTGAAATTAGTTCATCAGTTTTTCATCAACACAAATCGGCAAAATGATTGAAATTGTGTTTCTTATCAGTTTAGCTCTGGCACTAATGGCAGGCATTTCTTCGATGTGGTCGCCATGAGGAATTAATATGTTCGGCGTGACCGGACTTCATTTAAATCAAATCAATCTACAATATGAAAACAATTTAAATCGTTGGAAATACAACATCAATTATTATATCTGGATAATTTGTTGGATTGTCGGGCATATTGTTGGGGGAGCAATTCTTTTCGGATTGCTTGGTTTAATAGGCTCAATGTTTTCTCTTTCAGTATTGCTTACTTGTCTTATGGTTTTAGGCATAGCTTGCTGTGTCGGTGCTTTACATCAATTTAATGTTATTCATCTGCCAATGCCCCAGCTAAAAAGACAGGTTTCACGTCTTTGGCTTAATCAACTGCATCGTAATTTTACAGCTTTTGGGTATGGGCTTCAGCTGGGTTCAGGAGTTGCAACTCGAATAAAAGTAGCCACAACGTATTTTGTTTTAGGCTGTGCCTTTTGTTTAGGATCTTTTTATGAAGGTGCAGTAATCGGAGCTGTTTTTGGGTTTGCACGTTCTATTATTCCTGCTATTTTAGCACCTCTTTCAATGTTTCCTGATAAGTCTTTTGCTTTTGCATTGAAATTTAATTCTTTTGAAAACATTGTGCAAAAAATTAACGGGGTTGCGTTAATTTTTTCAGGTGTCGGGCTGTTTTATTTCGCTTTTACTTATTAACTTAGATACTAATTAAAGTGATGAAGTTACTTATTCTGGACACTCGTCGCGGCAAACATTACACGGATTTATTTATTGCCGATGAAGAAGATTTGCAATTTAATAAAATGCGTTTAGGTTATGTGCCGGAAATTCACTATGACCAGGCTAATCATCAACTTGTTGTAGTTGAAACTGAATTAGGAAAAAATGAACTTGAGCAAACACGGTATTGGTTAAAATGTTTTTCTTTGGATTCGATGGAGTTGGTTCTTCATCAAGAAACTTCTTTACGTCCGATGTATTCAGGTTATCCGGGGCGTTCAACACGCGTTAAAAGTAGTTTCTCAGGTCGTTTTTTATATTTTCAGGAACAAACCATTCATCCGACATCACTCGAAATTTATCGCTTGCTAGTGCATCGCTATGATTATAAAACGAACAAAATAGAAACAGGTGAAATAAAAATTGATTCTTGTTTGCTTGATTTTGACCAATTTGGTGCAGATGAAGACGAACTTTGTTTTCATCTCAGTTGTGAATTTCCGAGTGTTGTTGCTTTTGGCAATTTTAACTCGCCGGATTTGGAATTTTTGCAGCTGGAAGAAATCTCACCGCGAACGCACACCCCGCGAGAAACCTGTGGCTCCTGGTTTTCTAAAGAAAAAAAGGCACTTTTTTGTATTACTGGAGAAGGCACAATTTATGAAATAAAAAACAATCCGCCAACCGCAAGATTACTTGCTCGGCTTCCTCTGCCGAAACGAAGTTCTATCCCTATGCAACAACTTTGTGAAAGTAATCAAAGTTTGCTCGTTGGAATATCCTCTAATGTCGATGAAAGAGGTTTGAGTTTGGCTTCTCAGCTTTGGCGCATTTCGATTGAAACAGGTGAGATACTAGATAAAATTGAACTGCCTTTTCCTGTCAGGAATTTTGTTACAACTCCTGATGGCTTTTTAATTGTTGCTGTTAGCCCGTATCAAAAAGCCATTATGTTGATCGAAACAAATTCGGGAAAAGTATTAGGGATAAAAGACGGAATAGGTATGACTCCGGCTGAAGTTCTTGTCATTCCTTAAAGGTTAACCCGTTAAAATATTACAATATACTTCCGTGTCAACATTTCCGCCGCTAACTAGAATGCAAATCTTTTTCTCTGTAAATTTCTCCTTATTCTCCAAAATCGCGCCCAGACTTAATGCGCCTGTCGGTTCGCATTTTAGATTTGCCAGCGAAAAATAAAGTTGAACTGCTTCTTTAATCTTCTCGTCGGAAACTTCGATGATTTCCGCAACGCCCGTTTTAATAATTTCCCAATTGTGATTACCGAGCGAAATTGTTCTTGCCCCGTCGGCAATCGTCAGCGGTTCAGTTTCGTTGCGGATAATCCTTCCGGCTTGCATTGAACGAAAAGCATCGTTTCCCAAAAGCGGTTCTGCGCCGACGAGTTTAGCTCGATGACCATTGCGGCAGAAACCTTTCGAGATTCCCGAAATTAAACCGCCGCCGCCGATTGGCGAGATAACCATATCAAAATTTTTTTCCGAAAGTTCATCGCCAAGCGTTGAATTTCCATCAATGACAAACAAATCATCATACGCCGAAGCAAAATATGCGTTCGGCATTTGCCCGGCAAGTTGCGCGACGCGCTCGTTTCGCCCGATTTTGTTTGTATCAACCAAATCAACCGTCGCACCGTAGCCTTTCACCGCTTCGATTTTTACCCGCGCCGAAGTTTCGGGCATGACGACCGTGCATTTTTTGCCGGTTAATTTGCAGGCATATGCCAACGCCTGTCCGAAATTTCCCGACGAAGCGGTTAAAATCTCGTCGTTTTCGACATTCAAAGCCAAATTATAAGCGGCGCGGAATTTGAAACTCCCTGTGTGTTGAAAGGTTTCGGACGCGATGGTTAAATCTAAATTAAAATATGATTTTAGTTTCTCCGATTCGATAAAAGTCGTCGGGCAAATCGCTTCGAGCAAAGTTTTCATTTGTTTAGAATCTACCAGACAGGTTAAACTCGTCAAGCCGAATGAATAAAAATTTTACAGCGAATCTACCGGAGCGATTTACGCAAAATACCTTAGGTGTCTGCGGCAAAAAAGGCGGAGAATGGTTAAAAGATTTGCCGCGCATTATTGAAGAAATTGAAGAAACCTGGTCGCTCAAAGCGGAGAAACATTTCCCGAATTTGTCTTACAATTATGTTGCGCCGTGCGTTTGCGAAGGCGGCGGCGCGGCAGTTTTAAAAATTGCTTTGCCCGAAGAAAATCCCGAAATTTTTAACGAAGCAGGTTTTCTGCGATTGTCAGACGGCAAAGGCGCGGTTAAACTTCTGAAATTTGACGAAAAGCGTCGCGCGATGCTTTTGGAAAAACTTGTGCCGGGCAAAAATTTGAAAGAATGTTTTCGAGCGAATGAACAAAAAGCGGTTGGAACGGCGATTAATGTGATGCGGAAAATTCGGCGAAAACCGCCAAAAGATTCTGCATTCCGTCAACTTGAGGATTGGTTCGGTGGTTTTCAAAGAGCCGAAAATACGATGTTCGATAAAAGATTCGCTTCAAAAGCCCGAAATTTTTTTGAAGAATTAAATTCCGATTCAAAACAAACATTACTGATTCACGGCGATTTGCATCACGAAAATATCTTGTCCGCGAAGCGCGAACCGTTTTTGATAATTGACCCGAAAGGAATTATCGGCAATATCGGTTATGAAATCGGCGTTTTTCTCAACAATCACGCTCTCTGGCTTTCAAACGAGCCGAATTTGCGGAAAAAGTTAAGTGAAACCGTGATTCAATTTTCCAAAGCCTTTGACATCGAACCGAAAAATTTATGCAAATGGGCTTTCGCACAGATGGTTTTGTCGGCGTGGTGGACGTTTGAAGAAAACGGACAAGATTGGAGAAATGAATTAGTTCGGGCGGAAATTTGGGAAGAGATTAATATTTAAAGTATTTCAAGATAGGAATTTCTCATTTTTTAGAAAGCGTTTGTTCAAAGAATAGGAAAAATAGGAGTAGACCGCAGATTACGCTGATCAAGCAGATTTTCGCGGATAATTTAATCAAACAAAATCGGTGCAAATCCACCAAATCCGCATCATCAGCGGTCTATTTTCCCGTTCTTGAGAAAGTCCTATAAGTAAGATTTAATTCAAAAATCAAATAGTCGCGTCCTTGCGCCTTTACGCCTTTGCGTTAAAATAAATTTATGGAAAAAGCACAGTTCGGAATGATTGGTTTGGGAACAATGGGCAGAAACTTTTTGCTCAACGTCGCGGAACACGGATTCGCTTGCGTCGGTTTTGATTTGGACGCGGCAAAGCGGCAGTTTTTATTGGAAGAAGGCGCGGGAATGAAAATCTCGTCGGCGGAAAATATCAAAGATTTTGTCGAAGCACTGGATGCGCCCAGAAAAATTATGCTGCTCGTTCCGGCGGGCAAAATCGTTGACGGCGTGATTGAAAATTTGCTGCCGCATCTTGAAAAAGGCGACATCGTGATTGACGGCGGCAACTCGCATTTCGTTGACACGGAAACGCGCGAAAAATATCTGGCGGACAAAGGAATTGAATTTATCGGAGTCGGCGTATCGGGTGGCGAAGAAGGCGCGCGTCACGGTGCGAGCATTATGCCGGGCGGAAAAAAAGAAGTCTACGCGCACGTCGCGCCGATTCTCGAAGCCGTCTCCGCGAAAGTGAACGGCGAGCCGTGCGTCGCCTATATGGGCGCGGGTTCGGCGGGGCATTTCGTCAAGATGGTTCACAACGGCATCGAATACGGCTTGATGCAGATTTTGGCGGAAACCTACGATTTTATGTTTCGCGTTTTGAAGATGAATTACACGGAAATGTCCGAGACTTTTAAGCGGTGGAACGATTCGGAACTCAATTCTTTTCTGGTGGAAATCACCGGCGAAGTTTTGGAAAAGTGCGACGACGAAACCGGCAAGCCGCTCGTTGAGATGATTCTCGATAAAGCCGCGCAGAAGGGAACGGGCAAATGGACTTCGCAGGCGGCGATGGATTTCGGCGTGCCGATTCCGACGATTGATTCCGCCGTTTCGATGCGTCAAATTTCCGCGCAGAAAGAAGTGCGCGTGCTGGTCGCCGAAAAATTCGGCAGCCGTTTGCCGCACGTTAACGCGGAGCATCTGCCCGAAGAAGGTCAAACCGTTTCGAGTCGGCTTGTTACCAGCGCGAAAGCCGCCCGCGCCGCCGGCGAAGTTGAAACCGCCGTCAGCGAACAGCACAAAGTTAATCTCAGCGAAGATGATGCTGCAAAACATCTAGCGCAAACGGTTGAAAACCCGTCTGACGAACAGCGCAACACCGAAATCCGCGAAAGCATCGGCGAAGATTACGAACAGTTAATCGAAGAATTAAAAAACGCGCTGCTGAGTTCGTTCATCATCACCTACGCGCAGGGAATGTCGCTGCTGCAAACCGCTTCGATTGAGAAAAAATACGGCTTAGATTTATCAGAAATCGCCCGCATCTGGCGCGGCGGCTGCATTATTCGCTCCGCACTTTTGGAAGAAATGCGCCGCGCTTACGGCGAAAATCCGCAGTTGCCAAACTTGATTTTAGACGATAAATTCGCCGAACTGCTCAACGACAACCGCGAACACTGGCGTTCAATCAACGAAAAACTGATGGACAGCCGTATTCCGTCTTTATGCCTGTCGTCGGCACTCGCCTATTTCGACGCTTTCCGTTCCGAACGCCTGCCCGCCAATTTAATTCAAGCGCAACGCGACTTTTTCGGGGCGCACACTTATCAACGAATTGATAAGGAAGGCTCGTTTCATATGGAAGATTGGGATAAGTAAAATCAAAAAATGGATAACGGTTGGTAGTGGTTTAAAAAACTCAATATAGAGGAAATAATTATTGGGTAAAATATGCCCACATCTACAAAACTCAGTCGCTTTGACGAATAGTAAAATACTTTCCAAAATAAGTCTTTTATTGAAAGCCGTGAGCGTTAAAACTTGCGGCTTTTCCCTTGTGGTTTACTGATAATTATAGATTTGTTCTTAATACAGGACAAAAAGAAATTGGTATTTGAAAAAAGAGAAACATTGAGTTGAAATCTACTTGTTTAAATCTTGCAAATTTGAAGAAGGAGAATCAACTCAATGGATATTTACTCGTTGGAGC
>JBPCPU010000002.1:0-8870 GCA_050998795.1 Pyrinomonadaceae bacterium | reverse complement strand
CACCCGAGTCTATTCAAGGAGTTGGCGCGGATTATGGAATACGCTGAAGCTAAAGATGTTAGATTACAAATTGTGTTTTGCAAATCTAATTTCTTATGCTTAATTTCTAATCAAGACTCAGGTTAAATCAGATTTTTTCATATTTTCTAAATCGTAAATTTCATTGACCGTCCACGGCACGATTTTGATGTTGCGCGTCCGACAGTAAGCAACCGTCGCCGTGTCAACGAGGGAAAAATGCGGGCTGTATGCGTCGGGCTGAAATCCGAGATTGGCGAGATTTTTTTCGATTCCGTCTTTGTTCATTACAAGAAGAGCCAGCCGCGTGCGCCGCGATGTCCTTCGATTTCGACGGTCGCGGCGGTTTGAGCGAATACGCTGACCGCCGCCGTCAAAAAAATAAATAGAATTAGTTTTTTCATAGGTCCAAATTTAATTATTGTAGGGGCGACGGCTTGTCCTCGCCCGATGAGCGAAGCGAAAAAACGTCGAATAGATATAAAGTTGAATTTTATTCAGACGTTGCGGGCGAGGACACGCCGTCGCCCCTACAATTAAAAATAAAACTTCAGCGCCACCTGAATCTGCCGCGCCGGAAATGTGCTGTTGATTGTGCCGAAAGCGGCACTGTTAATATCTGAATTTGCCGCTTGAAAATTCGTGCGGTTAAACAGATTAAAAAACTCGGCGCGAACTTCGAGCCGCGTCGCTTCGTTAATCGGCAATCTGAATTGTTTTTGCACTCCCAAATCGAAATTAAAATACCTGTCGCTGCGGGCGATATTGCGTCCCGCGTTGCCGAACGGCGAAGTAACCGACGGGCGCGACAAACACGACGGAATAAAATAATCGCGCGTCGGATTCAGACGCTCGCCGCGATTCGTCGGGTCGCAGGTAACATTCGGACGCAACGCCACACCGCCTAAAAACGACGGTAAATTATTCGTCACCGGACGACTGTTTCGGTTGCCGTCGCCACCTGCAAAGTTAAATCAACCCGCTGACGGGCGTTGACCGTAACATTGATGTTTTCGGCAACCGTGCGGTTAAAGCCGTTTGCCTCGATGGTAATCTGATAAATCCCGATTTTGATGTTGACGAATTGATAATCGCCGTTTGAATCGGTGGCTGCGGTGCTGGTGATGTCGGTAGCGACGTTTTTTAATGTAACGGCTGCGCCTTCAATCACCGCCTCGTTCGCATCTCTCACCGAACCTAAAACCGTCGCCGTTTCAAACTGCGCCGAAGCGTTTCCGGCAAACGAAAACGCGGCAAGCATTAAAGTTAAAATGTAAAAAAATGTGTTCGACAGACGAATGTTTCTGGTCATACAAATATGTCCTCTGAAATCTTTTTTTGTGGTTTAGGAAAATTAAATTCAGTCAAGAAAGGAAGCTGGGCAAAACCGAAATGGATTTTACCCGACTCACAAATTTTGAATTTAAAGGACAGTCTATTCAGGGGAAATGAAAATGAAGTTAAGAAAAGATTTCTTTTGTATTAAATAATCGAGGACAAAATCTGCAATGTTTTTTCAACATCTTCGCGCGAAACGTCGTAGTGTGTAACCATCCGAATTGAGTTTCCGAACGGCGACGCTAAAATTTCTTGTTCTTTCAGGCGAGCGCAAATTTCGCTCGATAAAAGTTTTGCATTTGAAACGTCGAAAATCACAATGTTTGTTACAACTTGTTCCGCGTCAATCGAAACGCCTTTCAGATTCGCAACACCTTCGGCAAGACGTTTTGCGTTTTCGTGGTCAACGTGCAAAATTTTGGGTGTTTCTTCCAGAGCAATCAAACCGGCAGCCGCTAAAACTCCGACTTGACGCATTCCGCCGCCGAGACGTTTACGCCAGACACGCGCCTCTTCGATAAAATCTTTTGTTCCCAAAAGCATCGAACCGACCGGCGCACCCAAACCTTTCGATAAACAAAACTGCACCGAATCAACTTCTTTTGTAAGTTCCGCGACCGATTCATTCAAAGCCGTCGAAGCGTTAAAAATTCTCGCACCGTCGAGATGAACGGGAATTTCGAGTTCATGTGCTTTGTCGCAAATTTCCGCGCAATATTCGGCGGTCATAATAGTTCCGCCCGCGAGATTGTGCGAATTTTCCAGACAAATCAACCCTGTCGGGCAAGCGTAATAAGGTTGGTTGACGTGCAAAGCCGATTCGATTTCCTTCCACGTCAAAATGCCGCTTCCGTCGCCGCTTTTAACAGGTCTAATCATCACGCCTGCGACAACGGCGGGCGTTCCCATTTCGTAATTGAAAATGTGTCCGCGTTCTTCGATGATGATTTCATCACCCGCTTTCGTATGAAGTTTGACGGCAATTTGATTGCCCATCGAACCGGTCGGGACAAATAACGCGGCTTCTTTGGCGAAAATCTCGGCGGCGCGTTCCTGCAATAAATTCACCGTCGGGTCTTCGGCATAAACGTCGTCGCCGACTTCGGCTTCCGCCATCGCTTTTCGCATCGCGGGCGTTGGTTTTGTTACGGTGTCGCTTCTTAAATCAATCATTTCAAGTTAGATAATTTTTGGCTTTTTACTATTTCAAACACGAACGGGAAAAACTTATGATGCCCTGCAAATTGTTGAATTTAGTTATAACATCTGCTCCACCTTTTTCAAATGAAACAACTTACTAAGTTAATCAAAAAACAAACAATTACTAAAAATATTTATTGACGGTTAGTTTGGAACAATCTTTGGTAAAATACCAAAAGCGTTATGAAAATTTAAGGGATTAACCGATTATTTTCCGTAATTTCTCTAAAACTATCGTTGTTTAAAAGTTAATTTGTTAGAAATGAAATTCAAACTGCCGGAAATTCCGCCGCCGAAACTTATTAAGGTGTTACGTTCTTACAACCTTTTGCCCGCGATTATTTTTTTGCCGACGCGAAGGCGTTGCGATGAAGCCGCGCTCGAAGTTGCCGCCGATAAAGCGCAGCGGACAAACGCTGAAAAAGAACAGCGGCGGTTTGAGATTTTTCAGGAATATGTCGTTGAAAATCCCGAAATAAAATCACACAAACACCGTAAAATTTTGCTTCGCGCCGGTGTTGCCGCGCATCACGCCGGACATATTCCGGCTTGGAAACTTTTAATTGAAAAAATGATGTCGAAAGGTTTGCTCGACGCGATTTTTGCAACTTCGACGGTTGCCGCCGGAGTTGATTTTCCCGCGCGAACTGTGGTTTTGAGCCAAGCCGACGCACGCGGCAATGACGGTTGGCGACCTTTGCAGGCGAGCGAACTCCAGCAAATGACGGGACGCGCGGGCAGACGCGGCAAAGATAATGTCGGTTTTGTCGTGCTTGCGCCAAGCAATTTTCAAAATCCGCCGCGTATCGCCGCGCTTTTGAAATCGCCGCCGGACGCTTTGGAAAGTAAGTTTCGCGCAACTTATACGAGTCTTTTAAATCTTTTGGACGCTTTCGGTGGTTTTGCACAGGTGCGCGAGATTGCCGAAAAAAGTTTCGCCTTTCGGGATACGGCGAGAACTGTTTTGAAGTTGGAAAAACAACGCGCCGAACGCCTGCAAAATCTGCTAAACAAGCTCGAAAAAAGTGGATTTGATTTTTCGATTGAAGATGTGCGCGGTTTTGAACGCTTGACGAATGTGCGGATGCGTCTGCAGGAAAAATTGCCGACGACGCGCGGCGAAATTCGCCGGGAATGGCTGAAGGAAAATGTTGTTTCGGGCAGAATTGTTTCAAGAGGCAAAAGCGGAAGACGTTTTTTTCTGGTCATCAGCGTTCACGGCGAAAAAGTTGTGGCGATGCGCGAAGACGGAGAAGGCACAAATTTCGCGCTGTTGCACGTCAATCGTGTTTATGAAAAAATCTATCCGATAAAAGAAGAATCGTTTGAAAATGCTTTTTACGAAATTTACGAAGGCAAAAATCCCGCGTTAGACGAGCCGAAACTTGTCCATAAAAAAGGTGAAACAGACGAAGCGGCGGAAATAATCAGCCAACTTATCGAAGATTTTCCGCCCGAAAATGAAAGCGAAGAACGAAGGCGAAACGCAATGAGTTTTTTGTGGGAAACCTGGGACGATGCGGAATTTTTGAATAAAATCGAGCGTGATGTTGAAATTCTGAAAAGCGAAATCTGGCTGCCGTTCGAACATCGCGCCAAAGTTTTGCATCATTTCGGCTATTTGGATTTTCAAGTGCAGAAAGTTACGGAACGCGGAAAATGGCTGGCGGATTTGCGGGTTGACCGTCCGCTTCTGGTCGGCGAAGCCTTGCGGCACGGGCTTTTTGAAAAACTGGAAATCAAACAAGTCGCGGGTTTGATGGCGGCACTCGCGGCGGATTCGGATAGAAATTTCGGCGAACTTTTTCTCTCTGACAAACTTCTCGATATTTTAGGCAAAGCCGAAGAAATCATCTTTGATGTTTCAAACGTCGAGTGGAAAAACGGCGTTGAGCCTGCGCCGGAAATGAATTTTTCGGCGGCGGCAACCGTCGAAGCGTGGGCGGACGAGATGAGTTGGAGCGATTTGGTTTTTCAGACCAAGGCGGAAGAAGGCGATTTGGTGCGGCTTTTATCGAGAACAGGTGAAGCATTGATGCAACTGTCGAATCTCAAGGATTCAAATGCGGAAGCTGCCCAACTAGCGCGAAAAACGGCTGATATTATCTTGCGCGAGCCGATTCGGTGATTTTATTATTCTATTGCTTCGATTCTATCCAAAACAAACTCAAATTCCTCGGACTGCCAAATTTTGATACAGTCTGCTTTAATTTGCACACGCCTTCAATTAACTTCTCTTTTAGCATTTTTCGTGTATTTCGCGGGCAAAATCTTTTAATCTCCAGGTTCTGTTGACATAAGAAAAAGACTCATCAATTGCCACTAGCTTATGTTTTTTGAAAAATAAATCCGCTAATAAAAAGTTATCTCTTTGCTGGGAGCGCACGCATCCCTGCGTGCTGAGCGCGAAGCGCGAAAACAACCATTACAATCGAAGCCCTGATTGAGTAATGCTTTTACGCCGCTTTCAGCGGCGTAGCACGCAGGATGCGCGCGCTCCCAGCGAAAAAAACGCTTCTCTTTTTATTGTCGGATTAAATAATCAAAAATTAAATCTCAATCGCCGGTCATCGTTTCCGGCGGTTTGCTCGTCAGTTCGCGCCACGTCGTCGGATTACTTCCGTCATCAACGCGAATCATCGAAATCGCACCCGGCGCGGGACAAACCAGATAACACAAATTACAGCCAACGCATTCGGGTTCGTCCACAATCGGAAAGCGCAAGCCGTCAACTTCGGTAAAATCAATGCACTGATGCGCTCCGTCTTCGCAAGCGATATGACACAAATTGCAGCGGATACAATTGTCAAAATTGACACGGGCGACGGTTTTGTAATTCAGATCGAGTGCGCCCCAATCGGTAACGCGCGGAACGCTCAGACCGATAATGTCGTTGACGCTGGCAAAACCTTTGTCGTCCAAGTAATTATTCAAACCGTCAATCATATCTTCGACGATTCGATAGCCGTAGTGCATAACCGCCGTGCAGACTTGGACATTCGACGCGCCGAGAAGCAAAAATTCCACCGCATCACGCCAAGTGTTAATGCCGCCGATGCCGGAAATGGGAATGTTGATTTCCACATCTCGCGCTAATTCCGAAACCATATTCAGCGCAATCGGTTTGACGGCAGTTCCGCAATAACCGCCGTGCGCCGCCATCCCGTTGACGTTCGGATACGGAATCATCGTGTCAATGTCAACGCCCATCACGGAATTTATCGTGTTGATTAAAGAAAGCGCGTCCGCGCCGCCTTTGGTTGCGGCTCGTGCCGGCGGAACGATGTTTGTAACATTCGGCGTTAATTTTACAATCACGGGAAGCGCGGAAACTTCCTTCACCCATTCCGTCACCATACAAGTATATTCGGGAACTTGCCCCATCGCCGCGCCCATTCCGCGCTCGCTCATTCCGTGCGGACAGCCGAAGTTTAATTCAAAACCGTCCGCGCCCGTGTCCTGCGATTTTTTGACAATCTCGTGCCAGGCTTCGCGTTTTGATTCGACCATTAGTGAAATGATAACGGCGTTATTTGGATATTTCTTTTTGCACTCGTAAATCTCTTTCAAATTGACTTCGAGCGGTCGGTCGGTAATCAATTCGATATTGTTCAAACCAATCATTCTAGTCGCGCCGTTGTCGAGCGCGGCAAGACGCGAGCAGACATTAACAATCGGCTCGCCCAAAGTTTTCCAAACCGCGCCGCCCCAACCCGCGTCAAAAGCGCGTTCGACCATTGAACCCATATTCGTCGGCGGTGCGCTCGCCAGCCAGAACGGATTCGGTGATTTGATTCCTGCAAAATTTACGCTTAAATCTGCCATAAAAATAATCTTCCTTAAAATAATTTAAAAAATCGTTCGTTAAAAATAATCTCAAAAATCGTTCGTTTAGAGGCGGTCTTTGACCGCCGTTCGTTAAATTATCGAGAAACGCGGTCAAAGACCGCTACTAAACGATGCGGTTTTTTTCTTTTCTTTTTTAAACGATAACCGATTTTTTCAGCGGTCAAAGACCGCCTCTAAACAATACCAGAACAGGCTTTTTCTTTTTCGGCTTTATATTTTTCAAACTCTTCTTTTTTCCAATAAGCCTGCAAGTCCATCTCAATCGGCACTTCACCTTTTTTGTGCGGAAGGTAAGCGTGATAACTCGACCATTTCCATTTAGCAGGATGGTCGCAAAATTCAGCGCGAATCGGATTTAAATGAACATAATTTAACTTTTGCCTGATAAATTTCGGACTCGACAAATCAATTGAAGTCACTTTTTTTTGCCAAACAGCGTAAGAATGATTCCGCTTTTGCGATTTCGGCAAGGCGAGTTTTGCCAATGATGTTTGAAAACTGCTTTCCTTTAGCCAATCAATAATTTTTCGCGCCGATATTCCTTTCAAGGCTTTTCCCACAAGACTTATATCGCATTCAATCGGATTCAAAATCAAATGAACGTGGTCGGGCATAATCACATATCCGACGAGTTTGAACGGATGCTTTTCTCTGGTTTCTTTCAAGACTTCAACGAAAAACTGACAGGCTTTCTCGCTCTTGAAAACCGGCACACGGCGAAATGTAACCATCGTCAAATAGTGAAAAGTGTTCGGTTCTTTGGAGTTGAAAGTAGTCATTTTCTCTCAAATAAAAAAACTATCTCGTTTAGAGGCGGTCTTTGACCGCCATTCTATCTCGTTTAGAGGCGGTCTTTGACCGCATTCGCCGATAACTCGCGGGTTGGCGGTCAAAGACCGCCTCTAAACGGCGAGAATTTTGATTTATTAAACCGTCGCAAGTTTTTCCTTCAAAGCCCGCAAAAATTCTTCGTTGTTCAAAATGCTTGATTTAAGTTGTTATTCACCAACCGCATTCAAAAATTCCACCGGCGTAACAATCCGAAACTTAAACTTTTTTTTGTCTGCTTGGGCAATGTCCAAAAGGTCTTTGTCATTGGTTATCAGAAAATCAGCTTTGCCGACGAGCGCCGTTGCCAACATCAAATTATCGTCAACATCGCGGCTTTCGGTCGGGATTTTGCCCAATGAAAATTTAGAAACTATTCCAAAAGTTTCGAGAACCTCTTTTAATCTTTCAATTCGATTTTCGCTTATCCCGACTCGCTCAAGAATTTCGAGATATTCGGTAACGACTGCATCGCTGACAATCATTTGCAATTTTCTTTCGTTGCGCCACAAACGAATAATTTTAGCGACCGCAGATTTTGGATTTCGGCTCAAATAAAACGCAATCAAAACATTGGTATCGAAAACAACTGCAATTCGTTCTTTACGAGGCGGCATCCTGTTTTTTCTCCCGCCGATATTGTCTTACCAACTCGACCGCATCATCTTCCGTATAACCGCTTTTTTGAGCTTGCTTGCTTATTTCATCGTCAAGCCGTTCGTGTTCCCAAATTTCGAGACATTCTTTCATATAGCCGCTTAACAGTTTGACCGGATTTCGCCGACGCTTTTTAGCTTCGGTTTCAAATTCCTTCCAAACAGGCGAGTCATTGATAGCTTTTGTAGTCATAGTTTTCTCCAAATTCCTAAATCGTCGCCAGTTTTTCCTTCAAAGCCCGCAAAAATTCTTCGTTATTCAAAATATCGTTTTCCAAGTTTCCATTTCCCGGCGCGTTGTTTTCCATTATTTTTCGCAACTCGTTATTGATTTGCGTTTGATACGGCGCGGCGTGCGGCGGTTCGGCGCGTTGGCGGAAATGTTCTAAAACATCACCGTCAATGTAAAGCGAAATTTTCACTTTGCAATTTTCAAGCCTTGTGGCGTTTGGCTTGGCTTTGAAACTTCCGCGCGGCAGGCGTTTCATTTTATCAAGCTGCGAATCCAATTCGTTTTCAGTTAGATTTTCGTCTTTTTCAATCGTTGTCAGCATATATTTTCTCCATTTTCCGACTTGCTTTCCGGGCGGAAATAATCCGGCAATTCTCGTCCCTGAACGCGAAAGAAACAAAGATTAAACCTAATTCGCACATTCCTATCAAAGCGTATCGCGTTTCGTTTTCGTCGCTATGTTCGGGGTCTTCGAGCGGAATGGCTAAATCGTCGTCAAAGGCTTTGACGGCTTTCTCAAAACTAATGCCGTCGTGATATTTGATGTTTTCGACATTCTTGTCATCATCCCATTCAAATTCTATAAACGATTATACCGACAAGTGCAGACATATCAAGATAATTTACGACGCACCCGCGAATTTTACACTTTCGCCCATTAAAGAAAAATGAATACCCTGCGCCGCGAGTTTGCCCATCTGCGAAGCGTCAACCGCTTCCGCGCCGCCGTTGACGCAATCGCCGCCCGC
>JBPCPU010000257.1:0-6901 GCA_050998795.1 Pyrinomonadaceae bacterium | reverse complement strand
TCTGGAAAAACCGGACACAATTTTAATGAAAGAGGCAATCGAAGAAGTCAAAGAAAGAATCAGCCAATTAGGGAGTATCCATCAGAGGAAAGTTGCTAATTCTACTACCTAATTGGCGAAGGTATTGCTAACGAATTTAACAATTTCATCGGAATTGATTTTTTTTACATCTACATCCGGCTTTGTTAATGTCCAAACTTTACGTTCTGAGTTTTCAAGTAAACCGAATTTTTTTAAATAAGTTCTAGCCCAAGCTAGCCTGTAATCAATCTCGCTTTGGGAACTATTTTCCCCATGTGGGATTTGAAGAATTTCTTCTGAAAATCCTTCAATGCTATAAACTGTTTCGTTAATTTCCTCAATAGTTCCTGAACCGCCTAATTCAATTAAAGCACAAAGAACTGGAATCATTAGGTTATCATAAGATGGAACTTGTTCTGCGTTTTTTCTTTTTCTTGACATATTTTCAATAAGCCTTCGTCAAATCAATTCCGGTATAGTAATGCTTCAAAATCGCATCATATTTTACACCCATTTTTGCCAAGCCGTAAGCGCCGTATTGACACATTCCAACGCCGTGTCCCCAACCGCGTCCGGTGAATGAATATGAAGTTGCGCGTCCCGTTGAATCGTAGCGTTTATTAAGCGCGAAAAGCTGTTCGTTAAGGCGCAGTGCCGAACGGATTTTGCCGCCCGTCAGGTGAAATGTGCCGTTTGTGCCGACGATTTCGAGGTCAACGGCGCGGCGCGAAAAGCCTTGTTTGGCGATGCGTATATCAATCAACGAGCCGATGCCGCGCACGTAGCGCGACAGGCGCGACTGCACCGCCGAAGGTGAAAGCGTCGTGTTCCAAATCGTAAAAGGCGAATTTTTTTCCGCCGTCGCCGTTGCAGTCGTCGGTTCAACTTCCAGATAAATCACACTGCCGGTTGCGTCGGTTTGAAAATTGACCGTTTCGCCGCCGACAAGCGCGGTTTCTTTGACTTGGTAAAGCGCGTCACCGAATTCGCGGAATAGGAAAACGTCCGGGCGCACGATTAGCTGGCGGCTTGATTTACCGTTTTTGATAATGAGTTTGCCGTCTTCGCTCGGCTGTGCCGTGCCGCTTTGCAGATTCGGCATCCATTTCTTTTTTGTGTAAATCTGCTGAATCAGGCGCAGCATTTTGGCGCGTGAAAACGGTTTATTCGGTTTCAAAGTTAAATCGGGATAAATGTTGAAATAGCCGTCGCGCAGGAGAATGGCAACATCGGCGCGGCGCGTCTGTGGAATTTCCGCCGCATCATCAAACGAAAGTTGATAATTGACGTCGGCTTCGGACAAAAGCGTATTGGCGTAATTGTCGCCGTAGACAAGGGCGGCGAGAATTCGCGCGATTTCCAACGGTTTCGCCGAATCTTTATTGACATTCGGAAATGTTTTGCCGAATTTTACGGCTAATTGGTTAAGCCAGTTCGACAATTCGCTTTGCGTCGGCGTGTCTTCAAAAAAATCGTCGGACATTTGCGCGGTTGAAAGTTGAAAACCGTTGACGGCAAGAAGCGACAGCAAACGCACGAGTTCGAGATTTTTTTCATCGCGCATTTTCGCCGGTTGTCGCACGGTTTTTATCAAAAACGGCTCAAAGTGTTTGTGACCTTCGAGCGAACATTCAACGCCGCGCAAGTAAGGCTCTTTGGTATCGAAAACATTTTCCGAATTCTCCGTTCTGCCTCCGCAAGTCGAAGTATAATACGCGGTTATCGGCTTGCCTTGATATGTGGCGACGATGCCGCGCGTTTCCAAAACGGCTTGCGTTCCCATTTTGCTTTCCGAAGAATAGCCGTTATAAACCTGTGAACGAACGGTCGGGAGCAAATCGAAGCCTTGCTTGCCGAACTGTCCGATGTTGGCAATCGCATAAGTTCTTGCGGCAACAGCCTGCGCTTTCTGCGCTTCGATTTGCGGGAGTGAAAGTTCGTTCGGCACAACGCCGAGCAGATAATCTTCCAAAGAAACGGCATTGACAACCGTTAAACTGCCGCGCGAATTGACGAAAACTTCGATGCGCCCGCGATACGCTTTACCGTTGAGGCGAACGGGAATATTGCGTTCGTTGACCGAACCGAAAGCGACGGATTTGAGCGAGGAAAACTTAGCGTTCGCGCTTGCGCCGCTGACAATAACTTCGCGCAGATTCGGATTAACAATATCCGTGTTTGTCGGGTAACTTGAACCCGTCGGTTTGACGTTGTTCGGGTTTGCATTCGGGCGCGTCGGAATGATGCTTCTGACTTCCGATTTCGGATTTTTCGCCACTTGACTGGAAAGTTTAACGGCTTCGTCCGAAGGCTGTGTAAATTTTTCCGTTATCATTTCGACTTCAAAGCCTTTGTCGCTCAAATCTGCCTTATAACCATTGGCTTCTTCAATAATTTCAAAGGTTTTGCCGACGACAACGCGCCAGGTGTTTGTTTTCGCATCAATCGAAACGGAAGTTTTTTCGCCCGTCGCGCCCGCCAGGTCTTTTGCCAGAGTTTCGGCTTCAGTTTGACTTTCGACATTCGGAATCTCGAAATGATAAATCTCGATTTCCGGTGGACGATATGCCCGCGCCGAAACGGAAACCCGCGTTGTCGCTAAAAACTTCTGCGGTTCGTCGGGGCTTAATGCAACCAATGACGAGTCAGTTGTCGTAATCGAAACCGAACTTACATTTGTCGCCAAGCCGATGCGGATAATCGGCTCACGGTCAAGTTTGAAAATCTGAAAATCATTTTCGCCTGCAAAAATTGTCGGGTTAAAAAGAAGGGAGATAATAAAAACGAATAAAATACTACGCATATTCATAATTAGTATAATAGCAAAGAATAAATGTTTTTGATTTATCTAAAAATCGTCATTACCATAAAATGCGGGATTACCTTCCAAGCCAATTTTATCTTTGAGAACACTTTGCGCGATAAGGAGTTTGGCTAAAATCCGTACGTCGTCGCGGCGAAATTGTCCGACCAGACCTTGCGTGCGTCCGAAATCCGCCTTCGCCAACGCGCCGAGTTCCTTGCCGTAGCGCGTGAAAGCACCGTTTATATTTTGCGTAAAAATCAATTCGCCCTGTTTGAAAGTCGTGTCGCGTTTATTGTATTTGGCGAGAAGCGCGTTGGCGGTCATCAAATCGTTGGTCATATCAATCATCGGAGTTAAATACGGAAACGCTTTGTCGGGTTCGATGACTGCAAAACCCGCCGCAACCTTTAGAATGTCGGAATCTATCATCTATCATCTATCAGTTATTATCTATTCCGAATTTATTTTCCCTCAGCATAAATTGTAAAACATCTCTCATACATTTATTAAAGCAAAACAAAAACACGAAAAGCAGTTGTTAAAAACAGGCGCGAAGCATAAAGTTTCGTGCCTGTTTCATTACAAAAGACTTTAATCAATCTCATCCGCCGACGGAAAGATACATTGCGCCGCCCAGCCCGATTTTTTCCTTCAAAATACTTTGCGCGATAAAAAGTTTGGTAAAAAGTCGCACGTCTTCGCGGCTAAACTGGTCAATCAAAGCGCGTGTGCGCGGAAAATCGGCTTGCGCCAGCAGTTTTAATTCCTTGCCGTATTGGAAAAATTTCGAGCCGCCGGAGGCGAAACCATTTGCCATTAAAATTTCACCGTTGCGGAAAATTTGATTTTGTTTGTTGTATTTTGCCAAAAGCGCACCGGCATTAATTAAGTTATTGGCTTGCTCGATAACCGGCGAGAGCATTCCGAAAGCGCGGTCAGGCTCGATGACCGTGTAACCTGCCACGACTTTTATCAAACCTTCGGTTTCGTCTTTGTCTTCGGGAAAATTGTTGACCATTTGCCGCGCTTCTTCCATAAATTTCAACGCCGTTTCTTTGCTTTCTTTCGTATTCAGACGGAAAGAAGCGACTGCCAGACCGACGAGTTGTTCGACTTTGGCGTTACCGACACTCATCCGGTCAACGATTTTGCGAACTTCTTCGAGTTTGCCTTGCTGAAGCAGCTTGGCGGCGATATTTGAATCGAGAAGTGAAATCGCGTCGTCGCGCTCTTTGCCTTCCGGCAGACTTTGCAAAAGCGAGCGAAATTTTTCCGGGTCGCTGCTTGACATTGCCCGCATCGTCGCTTGCCGGTACATCATTCCGCGCATTCGCGGTTCGGCTTTGGCGGCATCGGCAATTAAAGTTTCAGGCGCGGCATTCGGATCGCTAAACGAGCGCGGCGTTTCAGGAAAACCGGCGGGAATTTGTTTTTTAAGCGCGGTTTGTTTTTGCTTTAACTGCACCGCTCTTTCAGGCACGACTTTTTCCAGAATCGGCATCGCGCTGCTAAAACTGAAATAGCTGTTGTAACCGCTTGCTTTCATCAAAGAATCGGCGATTCTATTCGCTAAATCTTTGAGCATTGTTTCGTCAACTTTCAGTTTCGACAATTCTTTATTATTCGGATTATCCTTGCGGGGCGTAGCAAATGTCCTGAGCAGATTGACGGAAAAATTCAATTCGTTCTGACGCTTCGACAAATCCGTGTCAAGCAGTTTTTGTACCGTTTCCGTTAAAAGAGTATTTGCCAAATCAATGTCTTTACCGCCGACCTTATAAATTAAAGATAAAACCTCGTAAGACATTCCTTTCGACCAACTTTCACGAATCAATTTGGCGGCTTTTTGCGGGTCTTGCTCGGCGGCGCGGGCAACAAGACTTTGTTCGAGTTGGATTTCCTGTTGAACTTTATAATTGTTGGGAAGTTTAGGCGTTAGTTTGTCCGCAGAAACTTGCGCCGGTGTTTGAGAAAGATAAGTTTGCATCTCGGCGGCGACATCCGCCGGACGGGTCAACTGCAATAATTCTAAAGCGAATTCGGCGTCGCGTATCGCCAAAGTCTGCAAAACCATTCGACGCAAGTTGTAAATTTCCGGTCTGCCGAGCATCGCCTGCGCCGGACTGAAAGCACCGGAATTTTCGAGCGGCGTATTGTTTGCCAGAACAATTTCATTTGCCGCATCGCGGAAAAGTGTGCGGGCGCGTTTTTCATTACGCGCCCAAAACAAGTCGCCAGCCGTTGCATAAACCATTGCCCGATTTTCAGGCAACTTTAAAAGCACGGCACTGCCGGCGACTTGCTCCAATAAATCGAGCGCGTTTTTCTCGAGTTCCTGCGCGGCTTTTTCTTTCCCGCTCTGAGATTCGGTCGGTAAAATTTGTGCCGCAGCCGAAAGGCAACCGATTGAAAACAGAATAACAAGAAAAATAAAACGAAAAATCCGCATAAAAACTCCCTTTTCCATCAAATAAATTTTGAGAATAAAATGTTAGCATAAGACAATATAAATAAGAAGAGGTTTTGTTTGAAACCGGCTTTTAGCCGAAAACCTCATCATTAATTAACGCCATAAAATTCAACAGAATTATACTCTTCATCAACAGTCTTGCGCCGCTTGCGCTTTTGGCTTGGGACGCATATTGGCAAAAATTAGGCGCAAAAAGCACAAAATACACAAAATCTTTTTGCCTTTTTATTTTTGCCTTTTTATTTTTTTATCTTTTCTTTATCGGTGTAACGTAGTCGAATGTGCGGCGGAAATCTTCACCGTTAAGCATAACCGTTTTGCTCATCTCAAAAAGGCGCGAACGCAAGCGAACGCCGATTCGGTCTTCAAGCGTTTCGTCGCGTTCAGCGCGGCGTTCATCAAGATAATTGGTGGTGAAAATCGTGAGTTTTTTGTCGTTGTAGCGCGTGTTGATGATATGCGCCATTGTGTCGCGCACCCAATCAGTTGGCTTTGACGCGCCGATTTCGTCAAGGACGAGAATGTCGGAATCAAAAACAGGCGCGAGAACCTTCAGTTCCGAAGTTTGCGAAACTGTGTTATACGAACCTTGAATTTCCTTCAAAAGTGCGCCGAATTCGTAGAACAGACAGGAAAATCCGCGCTCAGTCAAACCTTTCAAAATCGAAACTGCGAGATGTGTTTTGCCTACGCCGACAGTTCCCATAAAAAGAAGCCCGCGTTCAACCGCCGGATATTCCATTGCCAAACGCCAGGCAAATTTGAAAGCGTTTCCCTGCGACTTATTAAATTCGCGGTAACTGTTAAAATTGCAATCGGTGTAGCGTTTCGGAATCCGTGCTTTTTCTATCAGATTTGAATGCGTTTTCTGCTTGCGGCATTTGCACGCCCGCGCACCTTTGCCCGCGACGATTTCCATTCCCGAACCATAACAAAACGGACAAACTTCCGGCTCGTCGCCGGTTTCGGGCGCGTCGTAAAAATCGCTCTCAGGAGCATCTTGTGCCGGATTGGGAACGGCAAAGAGCGGATGAATTTTCGCTGTTTCTCGCGGCATCTGGGAAAACTAAACCATTTTTTCCTGACAAACCTTGTTCTATTGGGGATTTTTCTTCAAAATAATGCTGAAGTTGTTTTGAATTATAACACCGAAATAAATGATTTCAAGTTTTATTTTGTTTTTAAAAATCCAATAAACATCGGGCATAAATAAAAACTTGAAAAGCAAAAAAAGCGAAGTCTATGGAAAGACAGGACTTAGGATTTAACAAAAAATTTACATCGAGCATAAAAAATTATCTGTCAAATTTTTCGTCCGGTTAGCTTGTGTTATATTAAATTTGATTTGTGAGAGAAGTTTTAATTATGAGTATGTTACGCAGTTTGTTGATAAAACTTGGTTTAGCGGATTTGAAAGCCGAGC
This sequence comes from Pyrinomonadaceae bacterium, assembly GCA_050998795.1. Classification (GTDB taxonomy): domain Bacteria; phylum Acidobacteriota; class Blastocatellia; order Pyrinomonadales; family Pyrinomonadaceae. Next base: position 181 of record JBPCPU010000257.1, on the reverse strand, counting down.
GCAGTCCGATTACGATTTTTTTACTTGACGATGACCAACGCCGGCATCGTTGGTTCACGAAAAGATTTGAAGGCGATGAACTAGACATTGCCGAAACAGTTGAGGAAGCCAAAGAACTGCTTGGACAATATGCTTACGACGCGATTCTTCTCGACCACGATTTACTTCCGCATCATTACGA
>JBPCPU010000234.1:0-4117 GCA_050998795.1 Pyrinomonadaceae bacterium | reverse complement strand
TCGCCGAACACGCCGAATCTGCGCGAATTGCAGAAGGCGGAAAACCTGGAAGAACTTTTGGGCGCATTGCAAAAGCGAAATCTCGAACTTTCCGCGAAACCTTTGCTTGTGAAAATCGCGCCCGATTTGTCTGAAAGTGAGATTGAAGCGATTGTTGATATTTCGCAAAAATTAAACCTTGCCGGAATTATCGCTGTGAATACAACGATTAAAAGAGAAAATCTGCAAACAAATATCAATGAAATTGGCGGTTTGAGTGGAAAGCCTGTGCAAATTCGTTCAAATGAAGTTATTTCAAAAATCTACAAATATTCCCACGGAAAATTGCCGATTATTGGTGTCGGCGGAATTTTTACAGCCGAAGATGCGTTTGAGAAAATCGCTTCCGGCGCGTGTCTTCTTCAGGCTTACACAGGTTTTGTTTATCAAGGTTTGACGTTTGCGCGTGATGTGAATTTCGGTTTGGCGAAGATTTTGAAGGAAAAAGGTTTTAAGAATTTAGACGAAGCGATTGGCACTGAAGTAAGTCCAAAGTCCAAAGTCCAAAGTCTAAAGTCCAAAGTCTAAAGTCCAAAGTCTAAAGTCCAAAGTCCAAAGTCTGCTTGTTATTTTGACATTGGACATTGGACTTTGGACTTTGGACTTACACGATGGTTTGACACAACCGGCTCAGTCGCTATAATAAATTCTTTTGCGTTTTGCGCTGTTTAAAACGCAGGGTTATTCTATCAATGATGGTAGTAGATTTAACGACACTTAAAGATTCGCAGCTTTTGTTTAATTTTTTGCTGACACCCGACGAAATCGAGTTGGGCAGCGATGCGGCAAAATTAAAAAATGTCGTCGAAACGCGGGGAAAGTTGAAAAAAGGAATCGCGCAAACAGATGTCGAAGGCGAAATCTTTGCCGATGTCGAGGTTGAATGCAGTCGCTGTTTGCAGCCGACGGAAAGTTCTTTGGAAATTCCGCTCAAAGCGGTTTTTGTTACGCCGGAAAATTATACGGAAGCTAAAGAAGCAGAACTCGGATTAGAAGATTTGGAAGTTTCGATTTTTGAAGGCGACGAAATTGATTTAACCGAACTCGCCCGCGAGCAAATTTTATTGAATTTGCCAACGCAGGTTTTTTGCCGGGAAGATTGTCAAGGTTTGTGCCAACAGTGCGGCGCGAACCGAAATTTGATAGATTGTAATTGTCAGAAAAAAGAAATTGATCCAAGATGGTCAGCATTGAAAAATTTGAAATAGCCACAAAAATGCACAAAAGACACGAATTATTTTTTGAGATTTTTGTGTTGCGACAAATTATTTTTAGAGGTTTAATTTATGCCAAATCCAAAACGAAGACATTCCCATTCGCGCACACGCCAACGCCGCGCCCACGACGCTTTAAAAACACCGCAGTTTTATCTTGATAAAGACACGGGCGAAGCGTTAAAACCGCATCGCATCAATCCGCGAACGGGAATGTATAAAGGTCGTCAAATTATCGAAGCCAAAGAACAGGAATAGTTGACCGGAAGTTGACTGAGTTTGCCGAGTTGACTGAAAGTTTGCCGAGTTTGCCGAGTTGACTGAGTTGACCGAGTTAATGAAATTTTTCAAACTCAGTCAACTCAGTCAACTCAGTCAACTCAGTCAACTCAGTCAACTCAGTCAACTCGCTGAACTTAAAGATGAATCAAAACGCAGGAATAATCGGAATGGGACACGCTTATCCGAGCGGCGTTTTAACTAATGCCGATTTGGAAAAAATTGTTGAAACTTCTGACGAATGGATAACTTCGCGCACCGGAATCAAGCAACGCCACAAAGCCGCCGATAACGAATATACTTCGCAATTCGGCACAAAAGCGGCACAGCAAGCACTCGAAAGAGCCGGTTTAAAAGCGGAAGATATTGATATTATTGTCTGCGCGACAACCACGCCCGACCAAATAATGCCTTCGACCGGCGCATTGATTCAAGCCCAAATCGGCGCGACAAACGCCGCCGGTATGGATATTTTTGCGGCTTGTTCCGGCTTTTTGTATGGTTTGACAATGGTTGAATCAATGATTCGCACCGGTCAAATTAATTATGCTTTGGTCATCGGCGCGGAAGTTTTGACGAAATACGTTGATTATACCGACCGTGCAACCTGTGTGATTTTCGGCGACGGCGCGGGCGCGGCGGTTATCGGCGCAGTTCCTGAAGACAAAGGAATTTTGGCGACGAAAATCCGCTCCGACGGACGTTACGAAGAACAGCTTTACGCGCCCGGCGGCGGAACGAAACTCGGCACGACATATCAGACGATTGATAACGGCGACCATTTTTTTAAGATGAAAGGCAATGAGCTTTTTAAAGTTGCGGTGCGTTCGATGACGGATATTTCCAATGAAATGCTTGAAAAAGCAGGTTACACGGTTGACGATGTTGACCTTGTGATTCCGCATCAAGCTAACCAAAGAATCACTGACGCGGTTGCTTCAAGGCTTGGCGTGCCGGAAGAAAAAATTTATTCAAATATCGCCGAACACGGCAATACTTCGTCGGCTTCGATTCCGATTGCACTGGACGAATGTTTGCAATCGGGTAAAATTAAAGAAGGCGATTTGGTTTTGCTGACGGCTTTCGGCGGCGGTGTTACCTGGGGCGGAACTGTAATTAGGTTTTAGTCCTTTGTCCTTTGCAAATTTTTCGTTTGTGAAGTGTTGACGTAAGGAAAAACAAAGGACGAATGACAAAGGACGAATGACGAAAATCGCGTATATATTTCCCGGACAAGGTTCGCAAAGTGTCGGAATGGGCAAGGATTTATTTGACAATTTTCCATCGGCACACGAGGTTTTTGAAGAAGCGGACGACGCGCTTGGATTTTCGCTTTCTGAAATGTGTTTTGCGGGAACGGTGGAAGATTTGGCATTGACGGCGAACACGCAACCGGCGATTTTGACAACTTCCATCGCCGCGTATCGCGCAATGGAAAGCGAAGGTTTTGCTCAACCCGATTTTGTCGCCGGACATAGTCTGGGCGAATATTCGGCTTTGGTTGCGGCGGGCGCGATGGATTTTACCGACGCGATAAAAACCGTTCGCAAACGCGGAGAATATATGCAGGACGCTGTGCCGGTCCGAATCGGCGCTATGGCGGCGATTTTGGGTTTGCCGCTTGAAACGGTTGAAATTGCTTGCGGAGAAGCTGCCGATGGACAGATTTGCAGTCCCGCAAATGTTAATTCACCTTCGCAGATTGTCATTGCGGGAAACGCCGAAGCGGTTGACCGCGCTTGTAAATTATTGAAAGAACGCGGCGCGAAACGGGCGATAAAATTGAATGTTTCCGCGCCTTTTCATTGCGCTTTGATGTTGCCCGCGCAGAAAAAATTGGCAGAAGATTTAGCCGGGATTGATTTTCAGGATTTGCGGTTTCCAATAATTGAAAATGTTTCCGCCGAACGGAATACAAAAGGCGAGAGAGTGCGCGTTGCTTTGACCGAACAAGTTTCAAAACCTGTGCGTTGGGCGCAGTCGGTAGAAAATTTAATAATCGAAGGCGTTGAAACTTTCATCGAAGTCGGCGCGGGAAAAATTTTATCAGGTTTGGTTGGACAAATTAACCGCGATGTTCGCAGTTTGAATGTCGAAAATACAGAAAGTCTTAAAAATAGTTGGCTGAGTTTGTCGAGTTGACCGAGTTGACTGAGTTTTTTAACTCAGTCAACTCGGCAAACCCAGTCAACTCGGCAAACTTTATATAAAACAGGAGAAAATAATGTCAGAAGTTCAAGAAAAAATAAAACAAATTATTGTTGACGAATTAGGTGTTGATGAAGCGGAAGTTACGGAAAACGCTCGTTTTATCGAAGATTTAGGTGCGGATTCGCTCGATTTGGTCGAACTCGTAATGCGGTTTGAAGAGGAATTTGATATTGAAATTCCCGACGAAGATGCGGAAAAGATTCAGGCTGTGCGTGATGCTTACGCTTATGTTGAGCAGCACAAACAAGACTAAAACAGTGGTCAGTGGTCGGTGGTTGGTTCTCAGAAAAAAAATACTGCCCCCCAACCACTGGCCACTGACCCCCAACTTCTGAAAAATCGTGTTGTGGTAACAGGATTTTGGCTCGTTACGA
>JBPCPU010000219.1:0-12035 GCA_050998795.1 Pyrinomonadaceae bacterium | reverse complement strand
CGCAAGACCGCGGCTGGTCGCTGATTCGCCTGACGCCGAAAGGCAAAAACATCGGCTGGGTTTTATTTGAACTGCTTGAATGCGAATGAATTGAAAATATTTTTTAAATTCTTTACGGCGTGGACATAATCGCGCCGTTTTTATGAAGCAAGTGTTTCGCGTCCACAAATTGTTATATGCGTTTTTGATTAAAATGCTCAACTTCGTTTAGCGCATTCCGAAACAACTCGTTCAACTTTTCAGTCGGCGGCTTCGGATTATTTTGTTCCGTCAATTTCATTTCGAGCCTTTGAAACTCGCTCTCGACAAACTCGCTGATAATTTCGATTCTCGGTTCTCGGTCAAGTTCCTGCAAAGGGATAAAAGTAAAGTTTAATCGAATAAAATTTAACGAACACCGGCGAGAAGTTTGCGGGCAAGCGCGGATTTCGGATTTTCTTTGACAAGAACTTGAAATTCGCGGCGGGCTTCTTCAATTAATCCGGCGGTGGCGTAAAGCACACCGAGCGCGAGATGCGATTTTGTCTTTTCCAGTTTGTTCAAATCGTCCGTCGTTTTTTGGTCGAGAACGCGAAAACGCGCTTGCGGCGCGGGCGCGGAAGGCGAAACCGTTTCGCTGCCGTCGGCTTTGGTTGCCGTTACTTGCCACGAATACGTCGCGCCGCGCGGCAGAGATTTCGCGGGTTTCCAACTTGTCGAAGTTAATTTTCCGCTTTCTACGACGACGCGAAAATTTGCATCAGCGACGGCGACATTGTAGCTCGTCGCATCTTTCAAAGGCTTCCAGCGCAAAATCGGCTGACTTTCCCGAACAACTTTTCCAACCGGCGAATGGAGCGCAAACGGCACGCCGCCCGTTTCATCGCCGCCGCCCATCAAAACGCCATTATTTCCGCCGAGCGAATTTGCGCCGACTGAAACTTTACCCGTTTGCAAACTTTGGCGAATCGCTTTTTGCGCCGATGGCGAAAGATTTTCCAGACCGCGCACGTCGCCGTTTTGGTCAACCGTAATTTGACCGTCGCTGAAAGCTAATTCGGGCGATTGATTCGGAACATTTTCCGTCGGTCGCGTCGGCGATTGATTGCTTTCGATATTGGCGGAATTGGCATTGAAATTTGTTTGCGAATTGGTATTTTGATTGTCCGTATTTTGCGGATTGCCGTTTGAAATCGGAGACGGCGAAGCGGAGATTTTGTTGGCGTTCGCTTGCGCTATTTCGTCTCTTTGATTGGAGCGAAGCAAAAACCACGCTCCCGTTAAAACCGCGAACAAAACCGCTGCTACGCTTGCCGCCGGAGCAAAACCGCCGAAAGAATCAAAGGCAAACAAGCGTTGCCAGAATGATTTTGTTTCGGCTTTTTCAAACGGCGGCGCGTCGGCAATTTGCCGAAAAACGCGCAAGTCAGCCAAATCCTTTTTGCATTCCGCGCAAATCGCCAAATGGCTTTCCGTTATTTCGCTTTCGACCGCATCGAGTTTTCCGTCAACAAAAAGCGCGAGCTGTTCATACGGCAAATGCTCCGGCTCATCGGAAAAGTCGTCAAACGCAAGCTCGTTTTGCAAACCGACAAAAGCCTTTTCCGCGTCAAATGCTTCAGCTAATTTTTCGCGGCACATTTCGCACACGGCAATATGGCGTTGCACGGCAAGCATTTCCGCCAGCGCGGATTTTCGTATCGCGTATCGCTCAATCGCTTCGGCTGAAATGTGTTCGGCAGTTTGCATAATCAAAACTCGCGGGCGAAATAAAAATCTGATTCGCCGTCTATGTAGAGGCGCAGCGAAAATCTATATTACCACTCTGAAAAATTACGAATTACGAATTTCAAATTACGAATTATGGACGGCGTAATAATCCTGACAAATACTTTGCGCTGATAAAATGCGTTTGCAAAAAGGTCATCTCCGCCGCTTAAAATTCGTAATTCGTAATTTGAAATTCGTAATTGACTAAAACCCTTTCATTCGCCGCGCCAGACGCTCACGCGCAGACTTTCGCAAATTGATAACTTGCTGGCGCGTCAAACCTAAAATTTCCGCAATTCGATTGTCGTCGAGCGGCAAATCGTTCCACAATTCGGCGAGCTTTTCGACGCTCATTTCCAAAACGCGGGCGATTTTTTCAATTGTCGCCACGCCGACGACGAGCCACAAATCAATCACGCCGCGCCCGTTTGCGTCCTTTAAATTTAATAAAACGGCGGCGCGTTGGCGCGTCGGCAAATCTGAAATCTCGCTCCACAATCTTTGCAGATAAACGCGCCGTTCGTTTTCAATCGAAGCGTCGGGGCGCGTGTCGGCAAGCTGAAAGTTCGCGCGTTCTTCGCCTTTTTCGTTCGTGCCGCCCGCGTCAATCTCAACCGTTTCATCGCTGACATTCCACCATTCGGCGCAGACGCTCACCAGCAAATCAATCTCGACCGGCGCGTTTGTCCAATTGAAAATCGCCGACAAAAGCTCGTAAGCATTTTTCTGCTCGCTCCAGGATTTTTCGACTTTTACGTCGCGCTCAAACGCCCGTGCGTCTTCGCGCAAACTTTGAATTTTCAAACTCGATTCGTCTTCGTTCGGCGCAAACTGCCGGCGATGAAAACCGCCGACATAATTTCCGCGTGTATCCTGCCAGACGGCAAACCCCGCGCGATGCGTCAACAAATAACGCAAACCGTTTTTCAAACGCCGACGCTGCGGATATTTGCGGCTCAAAAATCGGTCGCAGGCGTTATAAGTCGTAACTGCGACGTAAGAATTAAAATCTTCAATTTCCTTGCCGTTTGTTTCAGTTCGTAGTTTCTGAAGTCGCCCGACAAGCTGCAACATCACTTCGCCGTAAATCTCTTCGCCGTCATCCGCCGCGCCGCGCGTTTTGTAGCGAATGATTTTTGAAACAATCGGCTCGGCGTGTTCGGTCAAAAGCGCGGACAAAACGCGGTCTTGCTCGCCCGCGTCGGAAGTTTGCGTGAAAGTCTGTAACAAAAAATCGGTTTGTCCGCTATTCATTAAAATTACTCGTTTATATTAACCGAAAGAATTTTACGCACAATTAATAAATTGAAACAAGCCTTTTCATAGCTTAATGCCGACGCTTAGCAATTCCAGTACTGCAAGTTTAATAAATTCGCATTTTATAAAATTCGCAGCGACCGCTTGTCTGCGGAGCCAATTAAGTGAAGCCTGTGCGTAATTCGACTTTAGTAACTAATACTAATTTCATCGTTGAGAGGCGGTCTGTTCCCGCCGCCTTTGAAAATTCAACGAACGGCGAGAACAACCCGCCTCTCAACGGTGGAGTTTATTAATATTTAATTACGCACACGCCTTCATTTAAGTAAAGATAAAGCGCGAGTTAATAAAACATCGCGCTTTATCTTTACCGTAAATTTACAAGGTATATTTACGGTAAAGCCGCCAGCGTGTCTGACAATTTCTCTATAACCTGTAGAAGGGTTTTGCCTGAATCGGTCAATTGTCCGCCTGTCGCCTGGTCTTCCGCAACACCTGTCATATCCGAAATTCCCTGAATCTGAAAAAGATAGTTTCTGAGCGCGGGTTTTGTGCGAAATTCGATTTCGAGCGCGACCAGTCCGGCGCGTAAATTTCTGATGCTTTGGATAACACTCTGCTTAAATTTTGTGTTTTTTCCTGTAATCTCGGGCGAAACCCTGCCCGTTTTGGCTTCTTTGTCAATGTCTTCGATGCTTTTGGCAATTCCGCCGAGAACATAAATAAATTTTGATACATTTTTAATCTGGACGGAAACTTTTTGTGCGCCGTCTTTGATTTCACTGTTTGACGTCAGTGCGATTCTCGGCGGCGTTTTCGTTTTTTTACTCGTCGTTCTGCGCTTTTGTGCGTTTGCCGAAAATGTCAAACACAATAGACATACAAAAATTACGGCGAGTTTTGCTATGTTTTTATTAGTTTTCATATTTGTTTTTTTGTCGGTTCGTAAATTTGCCCGGAAACTTTTATCATTAACTAAAGATGCGGAAAAGACAATTACAAGTTCGCCGTCTCGGACGATTTGCTTACGATGCGGGTTTGCTGCTGCAAAAGGAAATTGAGCGGAAAGTTATCGAACAGCGCGAGAAAGATTATTTACTTCTGCTCGAACATCCGCACACTTTTACAATCGGACGACGCGCCAAAGAAAACGGCGTTTTGGCGACCGCCGGAATGTTAAAGACATTGGGCGTTTCGGTTTTTGAAACAAATCGCGGCGGCAAAGTTACGTATCACGGGCTTGGTCAGATTGTCGGTTATCCGATTATCAGCCTTTCACCCGACCGTGAAGACGTTCATAAATATGTCCGCGATTTGGAAGAAGTTTTGATTCGCACAATGACGGATTTCGGAATTGAAGCGTTCAGAATCGAAGGATTAACGGGCGTTCACACAAAAGAAGGAAAAGTCGCGGCAATCGGCGTTCACCTCAAGCGTTGGGTTACGACGCACGGTTTCGCGCTCAACGTCAACACGGATTTGAGTTTTTTCAACTGGATAATTGCCTGCGAAGGCGAGCCGGTTACTTCGATGGAAAGACTTTTGGGGCGCGAACTGTCGCTGACGGAAGTTGAAGATAAAATTATCAAAAATTTTGCAGAAGTATTTGGCAGTATTATTGATATTTGATATTTTGTGCCTTAAAATCAAATGAAAATAATCATAATCGGCAGCGGTTTCGGCGGACTCTCGGCGGCGATTCGCCTTCAGGCAAGCGGACACGCGGTAACGATTCTCGAAAAGCTCGATAAACTCGGCGGACGCGCTTATGTTTATGAGCAGGACGGTTTTACATTCGATGGCGGACCAACAATCATCACCGCGCCGTGGCTGATTGACGAAATGTTTGAAACTGTGGGCAAAAAGACTTCCGGGTATATCAAACTCGTCAAACTCGACCCGTTCTACAACATCAGATTTCCTGACGGAACAATTTTTAATTACAACGACGACAAGGAAAATCTGTTAAATCAAATCCGCAAGTTTAACCCGAACGATGTCGAAGGCTACAAACGATTTTCCAAAGATTTGGGCGAGATTTACCGCGTCGGATTTGAACTGATTGACCAGCCTTTCACATCCGTTTGGGATATGTTGAAAGTCATTCCTGAAATGATAAAACTGCGCTCCGACCGTTCGGTCTATAAATTTGCATCGCGTTATTTCAAAGACGAAAGGCTGCGCGAAGCATTCAGTTTTCACCCGCTTTTAATCGGCGGAAATCCGTTCACGGCAACTTCGATTTACGCGATGATTCACGAACTCGAACAAAAATTCGGCGTGTGGTTTGCGATGGGCGGAACAGGCGCGTTGGTTCGCGCTCTCGGCGATTTATTTTTAGACATTGGCGGCGAAGTCTTTACCGAAGCCGAAGTTGAAGAGATTTTAATTGATGAGAAAAGCGGAAAAGCGACGGGCGTTAGGCTGAAAACGGGCGATATTTTAGAAGCCGACGCAATTGTTTCAAACGCTGATGTCGGTTTTACTTATCTAAATTTGATTCCGAAAAAGTTTCGCCGCAAATACACGGACGAAAAAGTTAAACGATTGACTTATTCGATGTCGCTGTTCGTCATTTATTTCGGAACGGACAGAAAATACGAAAATATGGCGCATCACGAAATAATTATGGGCAAGCGTTATAAAGGTTTGCTTGATGAAATCTTTGTGGACAAAACGCTGGCAAAGGATTTTTCGCTTTACTTGCATCGCCCGACGGCAACTGACCAAAGTTTAGCTCCGAAAGGTTGCGATTCGTGGTATGTTCTCTCGCCCGTGCCGCATCTCGAAGCCGAAATTGATTGGACAACCGCCGCCAAACCTTACCGCGATTCGATTATCAAATATCTCGAAGAAAATTATATGCCGGAACTTTCCAAACATATTGTCAGCGAACATTACATTGACCCGCTTCATTTTCAAGACACCTTAAACAGCTATCTGGGAAACGCCTTTGGCGTTGAACCGACGCTTTTGCAATCGGCGTGGCTGCGCCCGCACAATTTGAGCGAAGACATTCCAAACCTTTATTTTGTCGGCGCGGGAACTCATCCGGGCGCGGGACTTCCGGGCGTGATGAGTTCAGGGAAAATTGTGGCGCAGATGATTGGCGGCGCAGATGAAAAATAATTTTCACCCTTTTATTTATTCGTGTATAATGAAAAGCACAATGGCTCAAATAGAAGCGGAAAGACAAGAAAGAAGTTCGCTGACGCAGGTTGTTCACAAAATCGAAAATTTGCTGGTGAAATACGAGTTTGAAACAGCGCGAATAGAAAAGGAATTTAACGTATTAGCCGGGCAATGGTATATGGAAACTCTACATTCTTCGGCATATTTGGACAAGGTTTTGCATCCTGCTTACCAACGTATTATCGGTTTGGGTCAAGATGTGATTCCACTTATTTTGCGTGAACTTCAAGACGCGCCTGCCGAATGGTTTTGGGCTTTACGCGCTTTGACAGGTGAAGATCCGACAACTTCTGAACAATCAGGCAAAAAAGATGAAATGGCAAAAGCGTGGTTAAATTGGGGAAAGGAGAACGGTTATTTATAGATGTCTTCCGTCATCGCTAAAATTCTCACGCAAAAAGCCGCCGAACGCATCAAGCAAGTTTTTGAAAATCTCAAAGACGGCGAATTTGAGATAACCAGCCCGTTTGACCCGAAATATAACTGCATTGCTCACGCTGCCAAAGACAGCGAAAAATGGTGGTGGACGGTTGATTCGGTAATGGCGGGAAATGATGTTTTTTGGTTTAATAACATTCCAAGTCAGGCGACTCTGGAAAACTTTATTCTCACTTTTCAAAAACTGGATTACGAGCCTTGCGAAAATACCGAATTAGAAAAAGGATTTGAAAAAGTTGCCATTTACGTCAGTTTAAAAGACGAGATATACAGTCCAAAAGGAACTCCAACGCATATGGCACGGCAACTTTCAACCGGCAAATGGACAAGCAAATTAGGTAAGGATGTTGATATTAACCATACAACATTACGAAATGTCGAAGGACATCTTTACGGAGTTGTCAAACAAATCTTGCGGCGCAAAATTAATGAATAAATCTATCCTTTTCTGCCTCTTAACAACACACTTTATAAATAATTTGTGTCAACTTGACATTAGGCTTATTTAATTACAAATTAAATTTGATTATTAAATGAGTTATGAAGATTGAACTGGAAACGCCGCAGACACTTTCGCTTGAACGTAAAATCAAAATGCACGAAGCGCGGGAGGCGATTATTGACCGTCTGGCGCGTGATTTGCCGACGAACATTGACCTTGAACGCTTTTTGCGGGTCGTCGTGTCGGAACTCGGACGAATGATGCAGGCTGACCGCTGCGACCTTCTGCAATTGACTTCCGAGAGCGAACTTTGCATCAGCTACGAATGGCGGACCTCGGAAGATATTCCGTCGTCAGAAGGCACGACGATTCCGATTGACGCAGAAAAACTCGCCGAGTATTTCGATATTTCCAAGCCGATTCGCATCAACGACACATCGAAAGCGAAAGACGCAACACTCAGATTTTTTACCAAAGCATTGGAAACGCGCTCGCTTTTAATTTTGCCGATTACTTTGAGCGGAAAGGTTCTTGGACTTTTAGGACTTCACGATACAAAATCGCCGCGCGAATGGCTCGATGAAGAAGTTTCGTTTCTCGAATCAATCGCGCGGCAACTCGCCATCGGTTATCAATATACAAGCCTGTATGTCGCGCAGGAACAGGAAACAAAGCGCACCAACGCGCTTTTGGAAATTGCCAATATCTTGAATTCACATTCGGATTTCGGCGAGGTTTCGGCACGGGTTTTGGAACGCGCCATCGGACTTGTCGGCGCGGATTACGGCGCACTCGGCGTGCTTGACCAAACGGGCAGGAAAATTTCGCTCGCTTCATTTAAATCCGCGCCCGACGTTGAACCAAACGCGGTTTTGCAGATGATTGAAAATCACAATCAATCGCTCGACATCGAACCGTTTCCGGCTTTAAGCGACATTTTGCGCGAAGGTAAAACAATGCAAATCGTTGACACGCAACTGCCGTTTGCGATTCGCTTGATTTTCAATTCGCAGCTCGGCGGAAAAGCCGCGCTCGTTACGCCCGTTCGGGTCGGCGGTCAGGCGTTCGGACTTCTCGGTTTTGTGTGGAGCGAAGAACGCGCCAAACCTTTTGAAGAACACGACATCGCGCTTGTCGAAGGAATTTCCGACCAAATCGGCACGGCTCTCGAACGCGACCAACTTTCAGCCGAAGTGATGCGTCTGAAAAGTGAACTTCATCAAAAGCACAGCGAAATTATCGGGCAAGCCGGAACAATTCGCCGTTCCATCGAACTCGCTTTAAATGTCGCCGACACCAATACAACCGTTTTAATTCAAGGCGAATCGGGAACGGGAAAAGAACTGCTGGCGAATTTGATTCATTACAATTCGGGACGCGAAAACAAACCGTATATTAAATTAAACTGTGGCGCGATTCCCGAAACTCTTTTGGAAAGCGAACTTTTCGGACACGAAAAAGGCGCGTTCACCGATGCCCGTTCGCAAAGGCAGGGACGTTTTGAAGAAGCCGACGGCGGCACGCTTTTTCTCGATGAAATCGGCGAAATGTCGCTGTCGGCGCAAGTCAAATTATTAAGAGTTTTGCAGGACGGCGAATTTACGCGCGTCGGCGGCAGAGAAGTTTTGAAAACCGATGCGCGGGTCATTGCCGCATCGAATATTGACCTTGAAAAAGCGGTCGAAGAAGGTAGATTTCGCAAAGATTTATTTTATCGTCTGTCGGTTTTTCCGGTTGTCGTGCCGCCGCTTCGTTCGCGCCCGGAGGATATTCATTTGCTCGTTTTTCATTTTCTCGAACTTTACAAAGAAAAAACCGGACGTTTCATTTCGGGAATTTCCAAAGAAGCGTTACGCGCTCTGGTTAATTACGAATGGACGGGAAACGTGCGCGAATTGGAAAATGCGATTGAACGCGCCGTAATTATTGCTTCGGGAAGACAAATCGAACTCGACGATTTGCCTGAAGCCATCAGCAAACGCGCCTTTGAATCGTTTGCCCAAGCCCGCCAGGAACGCGCCAAAGCCGCCAGCGAAGGACGCTCGATAAATCTCGAAGTGGAATTTCCCGCGACGATGGAAGAAATCGAAAGAAACGCGATTGAACTCGCCTTGGATTACACGGGCGGCGACAAATCACGCGCTTCACGACTATTGAGCATTGGGAGAAAAACGCTTTATCGAAAGTTGGAGCAATATCAAAATGACTAACAATAAATTATTTCTGTAGAAAATAAATTATTTCTGTAGAATAAGTTATTTTCTATCATTATTGACTAAACGACAATTATGATACCCACGCTTATGAACAATAAATTTGCGTTAATAGATAACAATAAAATTAAGTGGTCTATTCACGAAAACTATTTTGCGCTTGTTTTATTAGCATTCTTACTGGCATTTCTATCTTTAATTATTCTTTCCGGTTCAGATTGGAAAATTCTGCTTACGATTGTCGGCACTTTACTTTCATTTGTCTATTTCATTCAGAAGCAGCAACTCGATGAAGCTAAATTTTCCAATGAGTTATTTATACGATTTAACCAAAGATTTGATAGTCTTAATGAAAAATTAAATGATATTCTCGAAAACAAAAAAGGTTTGAAAGAGTTAGAATCTCACGAAATTGATACACTCTACGATTACTTCAATCTTTGTGGGGAAGAATATTTGTTTTACTGCAAAGGTTATATTTATCCAGAAGTATGGAATTCTTGGGTGGCTGGAATGGAAATTTTCTACAATAAACCGAGAATTAAGGAGTTATGGTTGAAAGAGTTAGGCACACATTCTTACTACAATTTAAACGTGGATGAAGAAATCAAACAATTGCCCAAACAAGAAATTACTTTAAAGGACAAAGTATAAAAAGCTCTTCGACTGGAACGAAATTAGTTTGTCTTCGTTCGTTTAACTACACAAGTTTCCTTAGTTCTTTTTACGTTTTACAGTTAAGGTTTTATTTACAGACGGTTTTGCATCCTCATCACTGTAATATCTAATTTGTCTTTCATGAAAAGATACTGGTTCAAAATAAGTTTCGCCAAATTTAGTTACTTCTTTTTTTTCGATTTTTTCAACCCAGTTTCCTTTTGAATCATACTTGTATTCATACTTATACGATTCTTTGCTTAAAGGTTCATTAGGATTATCCAAATTACGTTTCTGTGTGGTGAAGCTGATTTTTTCTTTTGTTTGCGAATCGTGTGAATAAGTATCAACAGTAATTTTTGCCAGCTTACCGTTATAAGTGCAATCACCCCATTTATCACTTTTGGGATGGCAAAAATTGTAAAGAACATATTTTACGGTTAAATCATCTTTTTTAATTCTTTTTTCGATATATTTGGGGAAGTTTTCACTATTGTAGTTAATTATCGTTTCAATTCCATTTTCGTCGAGACCCGTATACGTTGTCTCACAAACATTTTCGGCTGAGCAGGATTTATTCTTAGAAAATTGGTTTGAATACTCAACCGTATCTTTATCACTCAATATTCCTTTTTCATCATCTATATAATCTGTAAGGTAAGTCGCAATTTTTTCGCCTTGGGAATTGTAGGTGGTGACTTCTTTTAAAAGAATCTTATCTTCAAAGCCATATACTTTAACTGTTTGAGAGCGGCTTGTCGGATTATAAGTAGTAAGCCGCTGATGTATCCAATCGAGGGAAGTACCGTCGATTGTTTTAATACCTGGATTGATTTCTTTAATTACATTTCCGGCAGGGTCGTAAGAGTGCAAAGATTCCAGAGTTTTTTCGCCCTTTGTAAATTTGTCAAAATTTGCTACTGCTTCATATGTAATCTCCAGAGTAGTAAAAACATCGCCGCGTAAATTGTCTTCAATCAAATCCGGCACTTTAAATTGATTTGGTCTCAAGACAGGCGGCGGAATTCTCGACTTAATAATCTCCGAAACTGCGCTTGGTGCTTTGATTACAGATTCATTTATTATTGCCGTCGGACTTTTGACTGATAAACCAAGAACACTTCCTATACTGCTAACAGGATTAGCGTTTTGTCTACCGCCGGAACTAACTTCGCCTGTAAACCTAGGAGTATTACCGTATGAGTTATTCATTCTACCCGGAAGGTCAGCTAATGAATCCCTTTTTGCCATTAAAGTTTGAGCATATTTAATTGGCACGGCGAAATTTAGGGATTGTCCTTCATCAATTCCGCCAACGGCAACCGCGATTACTTCGGCTTGATTATTCAAAATCGCGCCGCCGCTGCTCCCGTGCGAAATCGGCGCGGTTATTTGAATTAAATCTTTCTTGGATGTCTTTCGCAAGCCGCTAATAAGTCCTTGAGAAAAACTTCCTTCCAGACCTTTTGGCGAGCTTGCCGTAAATACTTCATCACCAATTGAAAACTGATATGAACCATTAAGTTTTAAAGGTTTTCCCTTAACATTCTTTACTTTTAATAATGCCAAATCATTTACCGAATCAATTCCGACAGTCCCAATCACTGAATAAACTTCGTCGCTTCCGTAAATCCTAAACGCTCCCAATCTGGCATTTTTGACAACGTGGTAATTGGTTATGATTGTATCTTCAGCAACAAAAAATCCGCTTCCGGTTGTAACAGGAAGACTGTCGCCGTTATTCATAATTAAAATAACTATTGATGGCAAAGTCCTTTGAGCTACTTGCTTAGGCGTTAAGGCAGGCTGATCAGAATTCTGGGCAAAAACCCTGGTTACAGAAACCAGAAAAAAGATAATTGAAACAATTTTCACGGAGAATGGCGTGAAGTTCTTTATATTCCATAATAGTCGTTTAGGCATAAATATCATATTTTAGAATCAGAATTACAGAGATTCGGTGATTACACCCCACGAATGAATTCGGGGGCTTCTAGGGATTGATTACCCAAGCTATCTAATCCGATAGCCAATATATTACGAGCGGCATTCAAATCCCGACAGATTTCCAAGCCGCAGTTTAAGCA